>NZ_JBDGML010000049.1:0-50093 GCF_057655195.1 Arthrobacter sp. Soil_N43 | reverse complement strand
CCGCCAGGGCGGACGCGATGACAGCCGCCGCAGCGGCGAAGCGGGCGGACGCTCCGGGGACCGCCGTCGTCGGTCCTCTGACGCCGCTGGCGACACCGGCACCGTACCTGACGCCGCTCCGGCGGCACCCGCAGCCGCTGCAGCGGGCGGGGACCAGCCCCCGCGCGCCCGGCGGAACCGCACCCGTACGCGCCGCCGCAACGGCGAAGTCGTGGCAGGCGGCGAGTCCGCATCAACGGGCTCGCAGC
Organism: Arthrobacter sp. Soil_N43; assembly: GCF_057655195.1. Lineage (NCBI taxonomy): Bacteria > Bacillati > Actinomycetota > Actinomycetes > Micrococcales > Micrococcaceae > Arthrobacter > Arthrobacter sp. Soil_N43. The sequence continues at coordinate 49,845 of NZ_JBDGML010000049.1, read as the reverse complement.
CGGGCAGCACCGAGGCCTCATAGCCTCAATGACTGAACCTGTCTGGGCGCCGGACGGCAGCAACCTGGTGGTACACGCGGACAACGCGGAATTCCTTCCCACGCTGCCGGACGGCGCCTTCACGCTCATTTACGTGGACCCGCCGTTCAACACCGGCCGGGCCCAGCAGCGCCAGGAAACCAAAATGGTGCTGAACGCCGTCGGCGACGGCGACCGTGTCGGTTTCAAGGGCCGCTCCTACGACACCATCAAAGGCGCCCTGCACCGCTACGATGATGCCTTCAGCGACTACTGGTCATTCCTTGAACCCCGGCTGGTAGAGGCCTGGCGCCTGCTGGCCGACGACGGCACCCTGTACCTGCACCTGGACTACCGCGAGGTGCACTACGCGAAGGTCATGCTGGACGCCATCTTCGGCCGCGAGTGTTTCCTCAACGAGATCATCTGGGCCTACGACTACGGCGCACGCGCCAAATACCGCTGGCCCACCAAGCACGACAACATCCTCGTCTACGTCAAGAACCCGGCCAAGTACCACTTCGACAGCGCCGAGGTGGACCGGGAGCCGTACATGGCCCCGGGGCTCGTGACGCCCGCCAAGCGCGAGCTGGGCAAGCTGCCCACGGACGTCTGGTGGCACACCATCGTGTCCCCCACGGGCAAGGAGAAGACGGGCTATCCCACGCAGAAGCCCGAAGGCCTGGTGCGCCGGGTCGTGGCTGCCTCCAGCCGTCCCGGGGACTGGTGCCTCGATTTCTTCGCCGGCTCGGGCACGCTCGGCGCCGTGGCCGCGAAGATGGGCCGGCGGTTTGTGTGCGTCGACCAGAACCAGCCGGCCATCGACGTCATGGCCAAGCGGCTCGGCGCGCACGCCGAGTTAGCGTCCTACCCGCGCGACTAGTCGCGGGTCAGCGGATGACTGCCGTGCCGGTGCCGAGCTCTTCGATTTGGGCGAAGACCTCCGGCGCCGTCAGGTATTCCCCCAGCCGGTTCGGCTTGCCCGTGCCGTGGTAGTCCGACGAGCCCGTAATGAGCAGTCCATGCCTGGCCGCGAGCCCGCGCAGGAATTCCCGGCCTTCCTCGGAATTGTCGCGGTGGTCCACCTCGAGGCCGGCGAGTCCGGCATCGATCATTTCCCGGTAGGTGCGCTCCCCCACGACGCGCCCGCGTGAGGACGCCACCGGATGGGCAAAGACCGGGACGCCTCCGGCCGCACGGACAAGCTCGACGGCGAGCGCCGGCTCGGGCGCGTAGTGCTGCACGAAGTACCGCGAATGCGAGGTCAGGATCGAGGTGAAGGCTTCGGACCTGTCTGATACCACGCCGGCGGCCACGAGCGCGTCGGCGATGTGCGGCCGTCCCAGGGTAGCCCCGGGCGCCACGTGGTGAATCACATCATCCCAGCTCAGCGGATAGTCCTCGGCGAGCAACGTCACCATGCGCTCGGCCCGTGTCAGCCGGGCATCCTTGGCCTTGGTGATCTCCTCCAGCAGGCCTGCGTGGGCGGGGTCATGCAAATAGCTGAGGAGGTGCACGCTGATTCCCTGCTCGGTCCGGCAGGAGATCTCCATGCCGGGCACCAGGGCCACGCCGTATTCGACCGCCGCGCGGGCGGCCTCGGCCCAGCCGTCGGTGGAGTCGTGGTCCGTCAGTGCGATGACGTCCAGGCCCGCCGCCGCAGCGGCAGCCATGACCGCGGCCGGCGCCTCCGTGCCGTCAGAAACATTTGAGTGGGCGTGCAGATCTATCTTCACCAGCCCAGCCTAGTAGATGGGCGGGCATCCGCGGCGGGGACGGTGCCGGTGTTGGCCTCAGCCGCAGGGCTGGTGAGACGATGGGACGGTGAACGACGCAGACAACACCTACAACGGTGAAAAGACAGCCTCCCAGCCTCTCGAGGAGCGGGTCAACAACCGCTCGCAGCGGCCCAGTTCCGAGGCCTTCAAGGCCTTCATGGCCAGCAACTGGGCTCCGTCCCCGCAGGTGACCCCTGAGCGGGACGCCGTTGCCGACCACGCCGCCCGCCGTCGGCGCATCATCTCTGGCCAGTTCAAAGGTGAACGCCTGGTGGTCCCGGCCGGTCCGCTCAAGGTCCGCTCCAACGACTGCGACTACCGCTTCCGGCCCCACTCGGGCTTCGCGCACCTGACGGGCCTGGGTGTGGACCACGAACCTGACGCCGTGCTCATTTTCGAGCCGGTCGAGGAAGGCACCGGGGACGACGGCGGCAACCACCGCGCCACTCTCTACTTCCGCCCGCTGGCCGGACGGGACTCCGAGCAGTTTTACGCCGACTCACGGTCGGGCGAGTTCTGGATCGGCGCCCGTCCCACGCTGGCCGAGTTCGAAGCCCGGCTCGGCCTTCCGACGGCGCACATCGATGAACTGGAAACGGCCGTCACCAAGAACGTGGGTGCACCGGAGATCGGCGGCATTTCGATCCGTCTGGTGCGCAAGGTGGACGAGAACATTGACGCCCTCGTGGACACGGCGCGTTACAACACCGCCAAGGACCCGGACAACCTGGACCTCGGTGTGCTGGATGCCCTCGACGAGAAGCTGTCCGAGGCCCTCTCCGAGCTCCGCCTGATCAAGGACGGCTGGGAGGTCGAGCAGCTGCAGACCGCCGTGGCCGCCACAGTGGAGGGCTTCGCCGAAGTGGTTAAGGCCCTTCCCCGCGCACTGACCCACTTCCGCGGAGAGCGTGTCGTGGAGGGTGCTTTCTTCGCCCGCGCCCGGGAGGAGGGCAATGAGCTCGGCTATGACACGATCGCCGCTGCCGGGAACAACGCCACGGTGCTGCACTGGACCAGGAACACCGGCAAGATCAAAGCCGGCGATCTCCTGTTGCTGGACGCCGGCGTCGAGGCCGATTCCCTGTACACCGCGGACATCACCCGCACGCTGCCCGCCACCGGCACGTTCTCGGACATCCAGCGCAAGATCTACGAGGCCGTCCTCGACGCCGCTGACGCCGGGTTTGCTGCCGCGCAGATCGGCACCCGCTTCCGGGACATCCACACCGCCGCCACCACCGTCCTCGCGGAGCGGCTTGCCGAATGGGGGCTGCTTCCCGTTCCGGTCGCGGAAGCGATCAGCGACGAGGGGCAGCAGCACCGTCGCTGGATGCCGCACGGCACCAGCCACCATCTGGGCCTCGACGTTCACGACTGCGCGCAGGCCAAGCGGGAGCTGTACCTGGACGGGGTGCTCGCCGAGGGCATGGTCTTCACCATCGAACCGGGCCTGTACTTCAAGAACGAGGACCTCGGCATCCCGGAGGAGTACCGCGGAATCGGCGTCCGGATCGAGGACGACATCCTGATGACCGCCGAAGGCCCCGTCAACCTCAGCGCCGCGCTCCCCCGCACCGCCGACGACATCGAAGCCTGGATGGCGGGCATCTGGCACGAGGCCAACGGCAAGGGTTAGCCCGCACAAACACGCACAAAAAGCGTAAACGGGAGGGCCACCGGAATTCTCCGGCGGCCCTCCCGTTTTTCGCCACGCTAACGCTGCGGTTCGTCCTTGGTTTCCGGCGGCTGGTTGGCGTCGTTCACCCGCACGCCGTACTGCGGGCGGCCGTCGGGCAGGTCGGGGTAGCGGACAGCCGCAGGACGCTGGCCGGCTCGCTGCCCGGCATCCGGGGTCGGGGCGCTTTCCGGGGCGCGGCCGGGCTGGCCGGGCTGGCCCTCGACGGCCCCATACTGGGGTGCTGCACCCGGAACCGGTGCGCCCTGCGCCTGGGAACCGGGCGTCTGGGGGTCATGTCCCTGGGCATCCTGGGCCCGCTGGCCGTAGGGGTCGTTCCAGCCGGCGGGGCGCTGCGGTGCCTGACCCTGGTACGGGCCCTGGTGCGGGTCGGGCTGCTGGTACTGGCCCGGCTGCTGGTACTGGCCCGGCTGCTGGTACGGCTGGTTGTGATAGTCACCCTGCGTGTAGTTCGACGGCCCGGTGTAGTTCGACCGCCCTGCGCCGGCGGTGGCGTCCGACGGCGTCATAGGCAGTTGCTGCAGCAGCCGGCGCGCCTCGTGGGAAGCCTCGAAAGAGACCACAACGTCATAGTTGGTCGCCACCACCTGGCTGGTGGACGTAAAGTCCCGCTTTCCCCGCTGCATGGCGTACGTGACGATCCCGAACAGCATGAAGAACGCCGCGCCCATGAGGACCGAGCTGATGATCGAGAACGTCCCGCCGGCCGGGGTGAAGAACGACAGCATGACACCGACGAAGAGGCCAAACCACATGCCGCTCAGGGCACCGGAGAGAGCCACCCGGGGATAGCTGAGCCGTCCCGTCACCCGCTCCACCATCTTCAGGTCATTGCCCACGATGGACACCATGTGCACCGGGAACTGCTGATCAGCGAGATAATCGACAGCCTTCTGGGCGTCCAGGTAGGAGGTATACGTCCCGACGGTATCCCCGGTGGGGACTGTCCGCGCTTCGTCGGAGCCGTTCGGGACGCCCTTGGGGCCACCAAAAATGTTTGACATACACCCATTCTTGCCCATAAGGATGTGTGCGAGCTGAAATTCAGCTAAAAGAGAGCAGACTCGGTAGCCTGTAGGGGTGAGCACAAATCCTACCCGCGTCTTCGTGGCGCGCCTTCTGGGACTGGACGTCTTCGACCCCTTGGGCGACCGTCTGGGGCGGCTTCGCGACGTCGTCGTGCTCTCCCGGGGAACCCGCGGGGCACCGCACGTGGTGGGCATCGTCGTCGAAGTGCCCGGCAAGAAGCGGGTTTTCGTTCCCATGACCCGGATTACGTCCATCGACCAGACGCAGGTCATCTGCACCGGGCTGGTCAACCTGCGGCGCTTCGAACAGCGCGGCGCAGAGACCCTCGTGGTCGCGGAGATGTTCGACCGGCGCGTGACCCTGCGTGACGGCAGCGGCGACGCCACCATTGAGGACATCGCCATGGACCAGCACCGCTCGGGCGACTGGTTCGTCAGCAAGCTGTTCGTGCGGCGCGGCCATTCGCTGGCCCCGCTGAGCAGACTCCGGCGCAACGAAACCATGATCATCGACTGGGCTGACGCGCACCAGGGCGCCAAAACCGAGCCCCAGGCCGCCACCCAGTTCGTCGCCAACCACGAGGACCTCAAGCCTGCCGACTTCGCCGAGGCACTGCAGGAGATGAGCGACAAGCGGCGGTTCGAGGTCGCCAGCGAACTCCAGGACGAACGGCTTGCCGACGTCCTGCAGGAGCTGCCGGAAGACGACCAGGTGGAGATCCTCTCCGCACTGGACGTGCAGCGCGCGGCCGATGTCCTGGAGGAGATGGACCCCGACGACGCCGCGGACCTCCTGGGTGAACTCCCGTCCGCGCAGGCCGAAGAGCTGCTGCAGCTGATGGAGCCGGAAGGCGCAGAGGACGTGCGCCGCCTCCTCGAATACGACGAGGACACCGCCGGCGGCCTGATGACACCCGTTCCCGTCATCCTGCCGCCCGAGGCCACCGTGGCCGAGGCCCTTGCCCATGTCCGCCGCGAAGAGCTGTCCCCTGCCCTCGCCTCCTCCATCTTCATCGCCCGGCCACCGCTGGAAACCCCCACCGGCCGGTTCCTGGGGGTCGTGCACATCCAGCAGCTGCTGCGGTTCCCGCCGTTCGAACCTCTGGGCAACCTGGTTGATAAGAACCTGGAGCCGCTCTCGGACCAGGCGCATATCAGCGAAGTCGCCCGCACCCTGGCCACCTACAACCTGAACTCCCTTCCGGTGGTCAACCAGGCCGGGCGACTGGTGGGGGCAGTGACCGTCGACGACGTCCTGGACCACCTGCTGCCGGATGACTGGCGGGCCAACGACGGCGAGGCTCCGATCAGAAGGCTTGGAGGCCGCATTGGCTGATACGACGGCAAAGGGCTCCGGCCCACGGGGACGGGACAAGGCGGCCGGCAAAGGCAGCCTGGACACACCGCTGAGCGGCCGGCAGCGCATCCTGCCCAAGTTCAAGCCGGATCCCGATGCCTTCGGCCATGCCACAGAGGGGTTTGCCCGCTTCATGGGCACGCCGCAGTTCCTGCTGTACATGACCGTTTTCTGTTTGTTCTGGCTGGCCTGGAACACGTTCGCGCCCACCGACTGGCAGTTCGACCGGGTGGAGCTCGGCTTCACGCTCCTGACCCTGATGCTCTCGCTGCAGGCCTCCTACGCGGCCCCGCTGCTGCTGCTGGCGCAGAACCGCCAGGATGACCGCGACCGTGTCTCCCTCCAGCAGGACCGCCAGCGCGCCGAACGCAATCTGTCCGACACCGAATACCTGACCCGGGAGCTGGCGTCGCTGCGGATCGCGCTGCGGGAAGTGGCCACCCGCGACTACGTCCGGGCCGAGCTGCGCAGCCTCCTGGAGGACCTGGTGGAGGCGCAGGAGGAACTCCGCAGCCACGACGCGTCCGGGCAGGGCAGCCACGAGTCGCCGCGGGAGCTGGTCCGGGAGAAGCTCAAAGAAAAGCGGCAGCGCAGTCCCCGGACCCAGCAGATCCCCAAGATCAAGCAGGACAAGCCCCGCCAGGCCCGGTCAGCCGAGACGCACCCCACCACCCCGGAAAGCTGAGCATCCACAGCATGAGCACGTCCCTCGCCCCGGCAGTTAACGCTGCCCTGGCCACCGTTATCGATCCGGAGCTGCGCCGTCCCATCACGGAGCTCGGCATGGTGGATTCGGTGGAAATTTCCGACGACGGCGCGGTGCACCTGTCCGTGCTGCTCACCATCGCCGGTTGCCCCCTCAGGGATACGATCACCAAAGATTCGGAGGCGGCGCTGCTGGCCGTTCCCGGCGTCACCGCCGTGGACGTCGAGCTCAAGGTGATGACGCAGGCCCAGCGCGATGCGCTGAAGGAGCAGCTCCGCGGCCCGGGGGGCCAGCGGGGAATCCCGTTCAACCAGCCTGGATCGCTGACCAAGGTGTTCGCCGTGGCCAGCGGCAAGGGCGGCGTGGGCAAATCATCGGTGACGGTGAACCTGGCCTGCTCTCTGGCCGCCCAGGGCCTGCGCGTGGGGATCGTGGACGCGGACGTCTACGGTTTCTCCGTGCCTGCGCTGATGGGCATTACCCAGGCACCCACCCGGGTGGACGACATGATCCTCCCGCCGGTGGCGTACGGCGTGAAGGTCATCTCCATTGGCATGTTCGTCACCGGCAACCAGCCGGTGGCATGGCGCGGTCCCATGCTGCACCGCGCGCTGGAGCAGTTCCTCACGGACGTCTACTTTGGCGACCTTGACGCACTGTTCCTCGACCTGCCCCCGGGCACCGGGGACATAGCCATCTCCGTAGCCCAGCTGCTCCCCAAGGCCGAGATCCTCGTGGTCACCACTCCGCAGGCCGCCGCTGCCGACGTCGCCGAACGCGCCGGAGCGATTGCCACCCAGACCGGGCAGACGGTGGCCGGAGTCATCGAGAATATGTCCCACCTCGAAATGCCCGACGGCGGGCGGATGGAACTGTTCGGAAGCGGCGGCGGGCAACTGCTCACGGAACGGCTCAGCGCCACGACTGGCACGGCTGTGCCGCTGCTGGGACAGATCCCGCTCGACATCCTGTTGCGGGAAGGCGGGGACTCGGGCCAGCCGATCGTCCTGGGCCGCCCCGAGACACCCGCTGCAGCAGCGCTGGCCGGCATTGCGGACAAACTGGCGTCCAGGCCTCGCGGCCTGACGGGAATGTCACTGGGCCTGCAGCCCCGGTAACCTTGGCGCCCGCGTAGCCTAGGTGGCTTCCGTATCGAACGGTGCGGCCTCGCCGTCGGGCAGCCGTTCAAAGGTTCGGCCCGGCCGCGTCACAGCTGACTGGTCCACAGCCCCTGATACGGCTGCTCCGGCCGCAGCAGCACTAGCTGGCCCGCCGGGGCTGACGGCTTTCGTGGTGTCTTCGAGCAGTGCTTCCTTGATGATGCGGCGGGGATCGTACTGGCGGGGATCGTACTTCCGCCAGTCGACCTCATCGATGTCGATGCCGACTTCTTCCTTGATCTGCTCCCGCGCGCCGGACGCCATCCGCCGCACCTCCCGGACAAGGTTTGTCAGTTTCTGGGTGTATTCGGGCAGCCGCTGGGGGCCGATCACCATAATGCCGATGAGCAGCAGTAGGAGAAACTCCGGGCCGTTGATTCCAAACACTTTAGGAAGATTACCCTCTCCAGGGTGGCACTGACGATTTGGCCGCCGTTCTGGCGGAGCGGCGCCGCGTCACCTGGCCAGGTGCCCGGTCATCTTGTCCAGATGCAGGGCCAGTTTGCGCAGCCCGCGTTCCAGTCTTTCCGCCACTGACTCGTCTCCTGAGCGGGGCATGTCCGGACGGGATGCCGAACCGGCGCCGTAGTCCAGGCCCACCTGGTGTGCGCCACTCCGGCTCCCGGCGCCCTGATCCGTGGCGCCCTGGCCCACGGCACTTAGGTCCGCGGCACTTAGGTCCGCGGCGCCTCCGGCCGCTGCCAGGGCCGCGACGGCATCGTCGGCAGCGTTCGCGGGCAGGTCCGACACATAGGTGAAGGTGCTCCTGCCGATCTGGTAAATGGCGCTCCACGGGGCGGCAGCCTTGATCCAGAGCCTGCCCGTCCCTGCGGTGCCGGCGGCGTTTACTGCCACGAAGCCGTCGCTGCCGGCGGCGTGTCCCGTCAGGGGGTTCACGGGCTCACCCGTCGAGGCGGGCCCCGCCGGGCTGCCGGCCGCCGGTGCGGAATGCTGCTCCAGGACGGTTGCCGTGTGCTTTCCATCCGAGAGGCGCAGCTCAACGGCCGGGCGTCCGGCGTAGACCTTTGACGTGGCCGACACGATGTGGAAGCCCATGGCCTGCAGATCGGGGCAGGCCCAGCCGTGCGAACGCAGGGCCGCCACGCGCGAACCCGCCGCCGGGTCTGCTGACACTGCCCCGGGGCTTCCCCCGGCCGCTGTCCCGCCGCTGCCGGTGCCGTCCATGGAAGGCCCGGCCTGTCCTGAGAAAGCAGCGGCCGCGTACTGCCGCGGTTCCCCTGCGGACATGTAAGCGCCCGCTATAACGGCACCGGCAGCCGCCATGGCGACGCCGCCGGCGGCCAGGCCCGCCAGCCTGATCGGGCGTGGCTGCGGTGCCGGCGCGGCCGGTGCCATCGCGAGTTCCCGCGTGCGGAGCAGCAGCCGCGCTGTCAGCTCATCGCTGGCTGCCGGGACAGCCGCTTTCCGAAGTCGTTCTAGGTACTCGCGCTGCCGGCGGACCGCGGCGGCGCAGTCGGCGCACCGGCGGACGTGCTCGGGGCTGCCCGGGTGCCGCGGTCCTGCCATCGGCAGCCACGTGGCCGATTTCCTGACGACCTGCAGCAAGCGATTCAGTGGACGCATGGCGCCGATCAGAGAACGCTGGCGATGCGGGGCATCTTGAGCCGAGGCTTGCGGGCCTGCTGGGGCCGCGGATCGCGGTGGGCAAGCTTCTCACGCAGCATGGTGCGGCCACGGTGGATGCGGGAACGGACCGTCCCGAGCTTCACTCCCAGCGCTTCCGCGACCTCGTCGTAGGACAGTCCCTCCAAGTCACAGAGCACCACAGCTGCCCGGAAGTCCGGCGGGAGCTCCTCCAGCGCAGCCTGCACATCAAGGTCCAGGTTGTTGAGCTCGAAGCTCTGCTCGGGGCCCGGCTCGCGCCCGGGCAGGCGGGACTCGGCGTCCTCCGCCAGCGCGTCGAAGCGGATCCGGCTCTTGCGCCGGGCCTGATCGAGGAACAGGTTCGTGGTGATGCGGTGCAGCCAGCCGTCGAGCGTTCCCGGCTTGAAATTCTCCAGGGAACGGAACACCCGGACGAACACCTCCTGGGTGAGGTCTTCGGCGTCGTACTTGTTGCCGGTGAGACGATATGCCAGCCGGTAGACCTTGGCTGAGTGGTTGGTTACCACTTCTTCCCAGGTGGGCATGACCCAGTCAGCCCCTGGCTCTTCAACTGCAGGGACAGGTGCCACAACTGATCCTGACATCGTCCACTCCCCTCGTGGATGTACTAACGCCTGATGCGGTTTACATCATTGGTTCGGCGCCGATCACCACTTGGATGAGCGGATAATTATCATTTCAAATTTGGCTGGGAATTTCCTGATCGTGGGCCCCCCTTTAGCCGTAGGCGCAACCTGCCATGCCGGGAGCCCTGTGGTATCCGCCATCACAGCCTGTCCGCCCGTCACCTTCCCGCGACACGCTGCCGGACACAGTACGCTGTAAGAAACATCCACCCGCCGCCCAGAAAGCGAAAACCATGAGCGCCGATAAGTCCACGAGCTGGTCCTATGCAGAAGATCTGCCTGCCGAGGATGAGGTCCTGCTGCGCGCCCGGGAACGTTCCTTCGAACTGGGTGTCACGCCCATCGGCCGCGGCGTCGGGGCCGTGCTGACCGTGCTGGCGGCCGCATCAAAGGCCCAAACCGCCGTCGAAATTGGCACGGGCGCGGGGGTCTCCGGCGTCTGCCTGCTTCGCGGACTGGGTCCGCAGGCGGTGCTGACCACCATCGACGTGGATGTCGAGCATCTCAAGGCCGCACGCGAGGCCTTCCAGGAAGCCGGGAGCCCCGCGAACCGGACCCGCACCATTTCCGGCCGGGCGGGGGACGTCCTGCCCAGGCTGACAGACGCCGCGTACGATCTTGTGTTTGTCGACGGGGACAAGCCCAACTTCCCGCGCTATGTGGACCAGGCCGTGCGCCTGCTCAAGTCCGGCGGACTCCTGATCGTCAACGACGCCCTCGACAAGGACCGCGTCTCCAACCCGGCCGCCCGCGACGCCACCACCGTGGTGCTGCGGCAGGTGGGCAAGGCCGTCCGCGACGACGACCGGCTCGCTTCCGCCATGCTGCCCACCGGCGACGGCCTGCTGGTAGCGGTTAAGAAGTAGGGTGCCGGTTAAGAAGTAAGGCAGGGCGCACAGCCTTCCGGCTGCAGGCCCTGCCTGGCAATCTATTCGGTAACGCCTACGAGGCATTCCTTGAGGTTGGCCGCTTCCGCGGCATTGAGTTCGACCACCAGCCGCCCTCCACCTTCGAGCGGCACACGCATGATCAGGCTGCGGCCCTCCTTGGTTACTTCCATAGGGCCGTCGCCGGTGCGTGGTTTCATAGCCGCCATGAGGAAAATCCCCTCCAGTAGTCCCAGGACTGAGCAGCCCGGACGGGCTGAGTCCGCATGGTCAAACAAGCCGCTATGGCGGCCGGTTCGGCAGCCGCCAAGACTGAACTCTTCGAATGCTTCTTGTCCTTGCTTAGCTCCTATTATCCTGTAATTACCCGTCTGTAGCTAATCGATGGATATTCGATGCGGCGCGGATTCGAGGGGCGGCGGCACAGGCATGGCCACGCTGTCAGGGCGGGTAGTCCCCGCCGCCGGGCAGCTCGGCCCAGGCCCACAGCCAGACCACCCAGACGATCTGCAGCAGGACGAACATGGTCAGGACAGCTCCGCGGTAGGCCCTTGACCGCGAGACCAGGGCCGCACCGAGGGCCAGCGGAAACAGCGGCAGCAGCATGCGGAAGGTGCTGGTCTGCGGGTGCAGGAACACCAGCAGGTACCCCATGTAGCAGGCACACCACAGCCGCAGTTCCACACCCAGCTGCAGCACCGGCCGCGACAGCATGAACAGGGCGAACACGGCAACGAAAACGAACGGTGCCGCAAGGCCCAGCACCGGGCCGAACAGAAGCACACCGGTGTCGAACCATGGTTTGAACGGCACGAGGTCGTGCCCGCGCCACACGGTTTCGGTCTTGGTGTACGCCTCCATGTCGCCGGTTGCTGCCCAGGCGATGGCCGGCCACAGGAGCGCTGCCGCCCCGACGGCGGCGGTCAGCCCGGCCAGCGACCACAGTTCACGCCGACTGTGGGCCGGCGTTCCCGCCACCAGGCCGGGGGCGGCCTGCTGCCTGCCGCCACGCCATGCCTCCCAGAGACGGTAAAGGAACAGGATCCCTGCCATGGCTGCGAACGGAACGCCTGTCGGCCTGGACAGACACATCAGCACGGCCACGGGGATGGCAGCCAAATAATGCCGGCGGAGCACCAGCAGGAGCGCCGACGCCAGCAGGAGGATGTTCAGCGATTCGGCGTACGGAACCTGCAGCACCGGGGAGACGGGAAAGGTGGCAAAGAGAGCAACGGCCCACAGCGCCGGCACATGCGCTGCCCGGTGGCGGAACAATGCGTAGATCACCAGCGACGCACCAAGGCCCGCGAGCATTGCGATGAGCGTCAGGGAGACGGCCGGGGTGATGCCCGTGGCGGCCGAGACCGTCCGTCCCAGCAGCGGGAAGAGCGGATAGAACGCCCAGGCGTTTTCCTGCACGTTCCCGGCTTCATCGACCGGGAGCGTTGAGGGATAGCCATTGGCGATGACCTCGCCGTACCAGCGGGCGTCCCAGATGTTGATGAAGTGCCAGTAGTCCGGCTTGGCCGGGAACCATGGGTTGACGCCCTGGTGCAGCGCGGCCGACATGAAGATGCAGGCACTGACCAGCCTGGCGGCCGCGTAGATCACCACGACCTGGACCCACCACGGCCATCCGGCGGCCGCCGCCCAGAGACGGGCGACCGCCGTGCTCAGCGCACGAGTCACCACAGACGACGGGCGGGCCTCGAGGCTGCCGGCCGGCGTTCGTTCACTGCTGTCCGCGGCGGGACGGGGGCCGGACCCGGAGGCAGCACCGGTCAAGGCTGCTCCTCCGCCACGGGGCTGCGTTCCGGGCCGGCAGGCTGCTGCGTTGCCGCAGCGTCGGCCGGCAGGGCCTTTTCCGCGGCCGCAGCGGCGGGGGCCTGGCCCCGAAGATGGGCGCGCAGGCCGGCGATTTCAGCGTCCTTGGAGGCCAGCTGATCCCGGAGCTCATCAAGCACCTGGTCCACCTGGTCCATCCGATAGCCCCGCAGCCCAAGGGCAAACCGGACGTGATCGACGTCGGCCGGCTTGGCCTCAGCGGGCAGCAGGACCGGTGGCAGCGAGGCTACCGGCTCATCGAAGCCGTCATCGAACACCGCGCTGCCGGGGCGTTTTCTGCGGAAGATCCGAGCCCCAAGGTCCGTCCCGATGACAGCCGTGACGCCGACCAGGACGATCGCAAGGAAGACAAGGAAGAAACTCACATCACCCATGGTGCCAGACCTTGGTGCTGGCGCTACTCAGGCCGCTGGTCCCCGTTGGTCGAGGGCGGGCGGACGTGTCCGTGCAGGACCAGGTTCACGGCTTCTTCCGCGGTGTCCACCACCTGAATCAGGTCCAGGTCCTTCTCGGACACCATGCCTTCCGCCACCAGGGTGCCCTTGATCCACTCGATCATGGGTCCCCAGAAGGCGGAGCTCAGAAGGACGATGGGGAACGACGTCACCTTCTGCGTCTGGACCAGGACCATTGCCTCGAACAGCTCATCCAGCGTGCCGAGGCCACCAGGAAGGACGATGAAGCCCTGTGCATACTTGACGAACATGGTCTTCCGCGCGAAGAAGTACCGGAAGTTGATGCCCAGATCCACCCACTGGTTCAGGCCCTGTTCGAATGGAAGCTCGATTCCGAGGCCGACGGAGACGCCGTTGCCTTCCACCGCTCCCCTGTTGGCGGCCTCCATGGATCCCGGGCCGCCGCCCGTAATGACGGCAACCCCCGCTTCCGCCAGCTTGCGTCCCACGTCAACGCCCATTTCGTAGTACATGCTGCCCGGTTTGGTGCGTGCGGAACCGAAGACACTGACGGCCTGTCCGAGGTCGGACAGCGCGCCGAAGCCTTCGACGAATTCACTCTGGATCCGCATGACGCGCCACGGGTCGGTATGGATGAAGTGGCCCGGCCCCTTGGTATCAAGCAGCCGCTGGTCCGACATCTCCACGGCAGCCTGCTTGCGGCGCAGCTCGAGGGGCCCTTTGCGGCGGGGCTGGGCGGATTTAGACGGATCTGCGTTGATGCTCATCGTCCAAGGCTAACCTGCTGACCTGCAGGTATCTCTTGAATTACGATCAGCAGGAAGTTGGAGTGATTGCGGTCATAAGTGAGTGATGTTCGATAGATTCTTCTCATGACTACTCAAGTGCCCGCCAATGCGCTCGTCTCCCTGAATGCCGTGAACAAGCATTACGGCCAGCTGCACGTTCTGAAGGACATCAATCTCCAGGTCCGCAAGGGCGAGGTCGTTGTGGTCATCGGGCCTTCGGGCTCGGGCAAGTCCACGCTGTGCCGAGCCATCAACCGCCTTGAAACGATCGACGACGGCGACATCGCGATCGACGGCAAACTGCTGCCGGAGGAAGGCAAGGAGCTCGCGCGCCTCCGCGCCGACGTCGGAATGGTCTTTCAGTCCTTCAACCTGTTCGCCCACAAAACCATCCTTGAAAACGTCACCCTCGGGCCCATCAAGGTCAAGGGCCTGTCCAAGGCGGAAGCGGACAAGGAAGCCATGGCCCTGCTCGAGCGCGTCGGGGTGGGCCACCAGGCTCCGAAGCTCCCGGCCCAGCTCTCCGGCGGACAGCAGCAGCGTGTGGCCATCGCCCGCGCACTCGCCATGAAGCCGAAGGTCATGCTCTTTGACGAGCCCACGTCGGCGCTGGACCCCGAAATGATCAACGAGGTCCTGGACGTCATGATCCAGCTGGCGAAGGAAGGCATGACCATGATCGTGGTGACCCACGAGATGGGATTCGCCCGCAAGGCCGCGGACCGCGTCGTGTTCATGGCGGACGGCCAGATCGTGGAGGATGCCACGCCCGAAGAATTCTTCACCAATCCCCAGAGCAGCCGGGCCAAGGATTTCCTGTCCAAGCTCCTCACTCACTGAACCCCAGGGTTCGCACCTGGCCGTCTTCGGCCGCCCAATGAAAGGAATGTCATGAAGGCATTTTTGACCCGAAGGAAATCCCTTCTCGTAGCAGCATCCGCAGCCCTGGCGCTGACTCTGAGCGCTTGCGGCGGCGGCGGCACCGGCACTGGCACCAACCCTTCGCCCGTGGAGAAGCCGAGTTTCGCCGCAGGCTCCACCATGGAGAAGCTCTCCTCGGCCGGCAAGGTGACCATCGGCACCAAGTTTGACCAGCCGCTTTTCGGCCAGAAAGGCCTGGACGGCAAGCCGGTCGGCTTCGACGTGGAGATCGGCAAGCTCATCGCAGCCAAGCTGGGAATCCCCGCTGACAAGATCGAATGGGTCGAAACCGTCTCCGCCAACCGCGAGCAGTTCATCAAGCAGGGCAGGGTGGACCTGATCGTCGCCACCTACACGATCAACGACAAGCGCAAGACCGAAGTTGACTTCGCCGGTCCGTACTACGAAGCCGGACAGGCGCTCATGGTGAACAAGGACAATACGTCCATCACCAAGCCCGAGGACGTCAAGGGCAAGAACGTCTGCTCCGTGACCGGTTCCACGCCGGCAGGCACGATCGTAGAGAAGTACGGCGCCGTCCTGGTTCCGGCTGCCACGTACTCGGCCTGCCTCGAGCCGCTGCGCAACAAGCAGGTGGAAGCAATCACCACGGACAACGTGATCCTGGCCGGCTTCGTCAACAAGGAGCCGGACGCCTTCAAGCTGGCCTCGGACGAGACCTTCACGAAAGAGCCCTACGGCATCGGCCTGAAGAAGGACGACACTGTCTTCCGCAACTGGATCAACGACCAGCTGGAGGCATTCGCCAAGGACGGGTCCTACAAGAAGGCCTGGGAAGACACAGCCGGTGCGGTCATCAAGACGGCACCTGAACTTCCCGCCATCGACCGCTACTAGAACAGGCGTGGCGGTCACCGACGGCCGGGCATCCCCGGCGCCGGTGACCGCCGCTCCCGTTTTCCGCACATTTTCCCCAAACGCAGCTGAAGGATCCTATGGACGTCATCATTGAAAGCCTGCCGCAGTATTGGGACGGCTTTCTCAGAACCCTGTTCCTGGCCGTCGTTTCCGGCATCATTGCCCTCGTTGCGGGCACTCTGCTGGCAGCAGCCCGCGTATCACCCGTCGCGGCCCTCCGCGGATTCAGCATGGCTTACGTGGAGGTGGTGCGTAATACTCCGCTGACCATCGCCTTCTTTTTCGCCGCCGTGGTCCTCCCCCGGCTGGGGGTGACCTTCCAGCAGTTCGAAATCGCGGCCATCATCGCGTTGAGCGCCTACACCTCGGCATTCATCGCCGAAGCCGTGCGGTCGGGCGTCAACAGCGTTCCGGTGGGCCAGGCTGAGGCCGCGCGCAGCATCGGGATGAAGTTCGGCCAGGTGCTGTCCCTGATCATCCTGCCCCAGGCCTTGCGCACCGTGATCCCGCCGATGATCAACATCCTCATCGCACTGGTCAAGAACTCGTCCGTGGCCGGCGCATTCTTTGTGCTGGAACTGTTCGGCTACGGCAAGCAGCTGGCCAATGACCACGGCGACGCCGTCATGTGGGTCCTCGCGGGCGTTGCATTCTTCTATCTCCTGATCACTGTGCCGCTGGGCTACATCGCTCACCAGGTCGAACGAAAGGTGGCGATCGCGCGATGACTTCCGTTCTCTACGACGTCCCGGGGCCCAAAGCCCGCAGAATCTCGCTGATCGGCTCGGTCATCGGTGTCGTCCTCATCGGCGGCCTCCTCGCGCTTGCCCTTGTCACGCTCGCCCAGCAGGGAATCTTCGAGGCCCGGAGGTGGGCCATCTTCGGGCAGGCGGATGTCTGGTCACTGATCTTCAACGGCATGGGCGCCACGCTGAGTGCCGCCGCCATCGCAGCAGTGATCGCCTTCCCGCTGGGGCTCCTGCTTTGCCTCATGCGCATCTCGGACGTTGCATGGATCCGGGTTCCCACCCGAATCGTGCTGGAATTTTTCCGGGGCATGCCCGTGGTTCTGATGATGCTCTTCGTCCTGCTGGTGTTCGCCACCAGTCCGTTCATCGCGGTCGTGGCCGGGCTGGTCCTGTACAACGCGGCGATCTTCGCCGAGATCATCCGAGCCGGCATCCAGTCCCTCCCCCGGGGACAGCGCGAGGCGGGCCTGGCGATCGGCTTGACCAGCTTCCAGTCACGGCTCAGCGTCGAACTGCCGCAGGCCATCCGCCGCATGCTTCCGTCCCTGGTGGCCCAGCTCGTGGTCCTTCTGAAGGACACCTCACTGGGCTACATCGTCGCGTACGGCGAGCTCCTGCGCGCGGTGCAGGTGATGGCTGACTTCCTGGGGCCGCAGTTCCTGTTCCCCGTGTTCTTCGTGGCTGCGGCGCTCTACATCGCCATCAACCTGGCTGTGTCGCGTCTCGCCATCTGGATTGAGCGCCACGGCTCCAAGAAGGCCGCGGGTGGCGTGGCGAAGGCCCCGACCGCCGGCGTGACCACTGCGATCAAGTAGTCTCCGGGCTCCCACGCAGAAGGCCCGCAACCGGATGGTTGCGGGCCTTCGTCGTTAAGGGGATCCGGGCGTCAGGCCAGCCACGTCTGCAGCGCCCGCAGGCAGGCACGAACGGCTTCGGCTTCGACGTGCTCGTTGTCCTTGTGGGCCAGCAGCGCATCGCCCGGCCCGAAGTTCACCGCCGGGACGCCCAGTTCACTGAAACGCGCGACGTCGGTCCAGCCGTATTTGGGTTTGGGCTCGGCCCCCACGGCCGCCACGAAGGAGGCCGCGGCCGGGTGGTTGAGGCCGGGCCGCGCCCCTGCTGCTGCGTCGGTGCGGACCACGTCGAAACCCTCGAGCAGTGCCCGAACATGGGCCTCAGCCTGATCGGGCGTCTTGTCCGGCGCGAAGCGGTAGTTGATTTCAACGACGCAGCGGTCCGGGATCACGTTGCCCGCCGTGCCTCCCTGGATCTTCACGGCGTTCAGGCTTTCACGGTAATCCAGCCCGTCCACATTGATGGTCTGCGGGTGATAGGACGCGAGCCGTTCGAGGATGGGCGCGGCAGCGTGGATGGCGTTGCTTCCCATCCAGGCGCGCGCCGAGTGTGCGGCCTCCCCCAGCGTGGTGGCTTCGAACCGCATGGTGCCGTTGCAGCCTCCTTCCACGGTGCCGTCCGTCGGCTCCAGGAGGATCGCGAAGTCGCCTTCAAGAAGCGGCCCGTGGTTGCGCACCAGCCTGCCGAGACCGCTCTTGACGGCCTCCACCTCCTCGTGGTCGTAGAAGACGAAGGTGACGTCCTTGGACGGCTCCGCGCCGCCGTCGAACAGGGACGCCGCCAGCGCCAGCTGGACCGCCACGCCGCCCTTCATGTCCGTGGCCCCGCGGCCATACAGGACGCCGTCGCCTGCCACCCCGGAAGGCCAGCTGGACGGCACCGTCCCCAGCGATCCGCCGGTGACCGGCAACGGCACCGTGTCCAGATGGCCCGCGAGGATGACCCGCTCGGGGCGTCCGAGGGATGTGCGCGCAATGATGGCGTCCCCGTCGCGGACCAGGGCAAGGCCGGGGAGCTGCCGGAGGGCCAGCTCGACAGCGTCGGCGAGCTGCGTTTCGTTGCCCGACACGCTGTTGATGTCAATCAGCGCAGCTGTCAGAAGCGCCACGTCCTGGCGGAGGTCGAGAGTTACGGGTGCGGTTTCGGCAATCACCATCCAACTCTATCCCCGGGCGCGTTTCGGCGGCTGCGCATCGGCTCGATAGACTTGGGCCATGACTGAAACCGCTTCTTCCGCAGTGCCCGCTGCCCAGACACTGTCCGATGATTCCCGCTCGGCCTACGGATTCGGGGTGGCCACCATCGCCACCCGCAATGGTGACGCCACGGTGCTGGACGTCTGGTTCCCGGCACCCGCCCTCGGCGTGGCAGCCGAAGCGCTCCGCGCCATCGAGAACGCCGATGAAACGCTCACCGACATCGCCGCGGCCGGCACCGACGCCGACCGCGGCACCGAGCAGAAAGTGGTATTCGTCCAGATCAACCTGGATGAAGCACCGGCAGACACGGCAGATGCCTACCTTCGCCTGCACCTGCTCTCACACCGCCTCGCCCGCCCCAACACCATCAACCTTGACGGCATCTTCGGCAAGCTGCCGAACGTCGTGTGGACCAACTTCGGACCGTGCGCTGTGGACGGTTTCGAGCTGACGCGCGCCAAACTGCGCAAGCGCGGCGCCGTGACGGTCTTCGGCGTCGACAAGTTCCCGCGCATGGTGGACTACGTTGTCCCGGCCGGGGTGCGCATTGCCGACGCCGACCGCGTCCGCCTGGGTGCCCACCTCGCCGAGGGCACCACAGTCATGCACGAGGGCTTCGTCAACTTCAATGCCGGAACGCTGGGCACCTCCATGGTGGAGGGCCGTATCTCCGCCGGCGTGGTGGCCGGCGACGGCACCGACGTTGGCGGCGGCGCATCGATCATGGGCACCCTCTCCGGCGGCGGCAAGGAAAAGATTGCCCTGGGCCAGCGGGTCCTGCTGGGCGCCAACTCGGGTGTGGGCATCAGCATCGGCGACGATTCCGTCGTGGAGGCCGGGCTGTACATCACGGCCGGCACCCGCGTGCGTGTTGTCGGCGGCCAGGACGCCGACGGCGAGGACACTAGCCGGATCCTCAAGGCCGTGGAGCTCTCGGGCGTCCCGAACCTGCTGTTCCGCCGCAATTCCACCTCCGGCGAGGTGGAAGTGCTCCCCCGCAAGGGCCAGACAGTGGAGCTGAACGACGCCCTGCATGCCAACTGACCGTCCAGGGCCGGCCGGTGTTGTTGCCGGCCAGCCCCGGTCCTCAGGGAGCATCCACGTGACACGCCGACGCAAGCTGCGCGGAGCCATCGTTGGGGCGCTCACCGTTGCGCTGGTCGGCGGCGGCATCTACACCGCGGTGGCCCTGCTGCAACGTTCGGAGCGGCTGATCATGGAAGGATGCACGGCTGACGTCGGATCGCAGCGGGCGGAACTGGCCACAGATCAGGCAGCAAACGCCGCCCTGATCACGGCCATCTCCGTTCGGCGGGGACTTCCGCCGCGCGCCGCCAGCATCGCACTGGCCACCGCCATGCAGGAGTCCAAGCTGCGGAACATTGACCACGGCGACCTCGCTGGACCGGACTCCCGGGGGCTTTTCCAGCAGCGCCCGTCCCAAGGCTGGGGCACCACGGAGCAGGTCATGGATCCGCACTACGCGGCCAATGCCTTCTACGACGCGCTGGTGAAAGTGCCGGGCTATGAAGGGATGGACGTGACCCAGGCCGCGCAGCGGGTGCAGCGCTCAGCGTATCCGCGCGCGTACGCCCAGCACGAGGCGATGGGCCGCTCGTTCGCCTCCGCCCTGAGCGGGCAGACCCACGCCGCGCTGGACTGCACGCTTCGCTCGCCTGAGCAGCCGGGCGACCCGGCGGCGTTGCTCGAGGAACTGCAGGCTGAGTACGGAAGCATTCCCTCCTCGGCGGCCGGCTCCACGCTGACGCTGGAGGCCACGGATGACATGGCATGGTCGCTCGCGCACTGGGCGGTGGCGAACGCCAAGGAGTTTGCCGTAGTGCAGGTGGACGTCGACGGAATGAGCTGGAACCGTCAGGCACGCAAGGGGTGGCAGGAGTCGGCCGGCGGCGATGGCACCGTGGCGGTAAGGTTTGCCGAGGCTCCGGCGGGATAACGTCCTGCTCAGACCAGCATTTCGACAACCGGCTGCACGTAGCTCCGGAACACCTCCGGCTGCTGCAGCAGTTCATGGCTCATGATGATCTTGTCTGGTTCCAGGAACCACGCCCGCTGCTCGTCGAGGGGCAGTTCGATGATGGTCAGGTCGAAGTCCCGTGAGTTCCTGCCCACTTCCAGCAGCCGGTCCTCCACGATGTCCTCCAGGAGGTGCGCAGAGCCGCCGGCCACCCGCTCGGCCTCCAGCTCCGCGTACTCCGTGCGGCGTTCGCGCGCCCAGGTCAGGGCGGCGCCGAAGTGTGCCTGCAGGACCCTCCGCAGGGCCGGGGAATTGGCGAAGGACCGGAACCCCGGCGGCGACATCTCCGGGGACATCTGCGGATGCGCTTTCAGCAGCTGCTCCCACCAGGCTTCCCATTCGGTTTTGAGGGCGCTGATCCCGCCCACCTCTGCGGTCAGGTGCGAATGGTCCGCGTGCCTGATTTTCGGAGCTGCGTGGGACAGCGCGGGGAAGCCCGCACCGTCCAGCCCGGCGACGTCTCGTATGTAGAGGGCGATGAGCATGGGCCCCGACGTGTCCATGGTGATCCGCCAGCCTGGACCGCCTGTGTGCTGCATCCGCATGCCTCCTTGGCTTCTTGATGTTCGCCCCGCGCTACCCGCTTATCCGGCTCCAGTCTATTCCCCCAGCCCGGGGACGTTAATGGCTGGTGACTGCGGTCCTCCCCAGCCCGGCTAGATGGGACTCCAGCACCTCCCGGCACATTTCCTGGGTCATCCATCCCGGCTGCAGGAGCGCATGCATCGTCAGTCCGTCCAGCGTGGCAAGGAGGCGCTCGGCTTCGGTGACCAGCCGCTGCCGGTCACCGCCGTCGTCATCACCGCCGTCGTCAGCTACCAGACGGGTGATCAGCTGCCCGACCACGGCGGCCACCGTACGGTGGCTCCTGTCCGCTTCCGCGGCCAGGAAAGGCCGGATCCTGGCGGCGTTCTTGAAGGCCAGCCACGCGCAGGCGTCCAGTGCCCGTTCCTCGTCCAGCGGAAGGAATTCGCCCAGCAGGGTTAAAACGGCCGCATGGTGTTCCGAGCTGCCGGCGGGGGTCGCCGCAAGGTCAGCGTACGCACTGTCCAGGCGGGCCACGATGCGGTCCACGACGGCAGCGAAGGAGAAACTCAGCAACTCCTCGCTGCTCGAGAAATAGTGCCGCACGGAGCCAACGGCCAGCCCTGCCTCGTCGGCCACCTCACGGAGGGACGCCCGCTCCAGCCCGTCGGAGGCGATGATCCTGCAGACGGCATCGACGATCTCCCGGCGCCGGGCGGCGGGATCCACAATTTTCGGCACTTCTCGTTTTTAGCACGCTTGTGCTGGCAGGACCGGCAGGCCCGCCGCGCAGCGGCCCCTCCGGTTCAACCGGCGGACACGAAAGCGGCGGCCGCCTACCCAGGAGGGTGGGCGGCCGCCGCCGTCGTTGCAGTGTCCGGACCGGTTAGCTTGCCGGGTAGTCGCGCTCCGGCGATCCTGTGTACAGCTGGCGCGGACGGCCAATCTTCGTGGTGGGGTCGCTGATCATTTCGCGCCACTGAGCGATCCAGCCCGGCAGGCGTCCGATCGCGAACAGCACGGTGAACATCTTCTCCGGGAAGCCCATGGCCTTGTAGATCAGGCCTGTGTAGAAGTCCACGTTCGGGTAGAGCTTGCGCTGGATGAAGTAGTCGTCGCTCAGGGCCTTCTCTTCGAGGCGCATGGCGATGTCCAGCAGTTCGTCGTTGCCGCCGAGCTTGCCGAGGATCTCGTGGGCCGTGGCCTTGACGATCTTGGCACGGGGGTCGTAGTTCTTGTAGACGCGGTGCCCGAAGCCCATGAGGCGGACGCCGTCTTCCTTGTTCTTGACCTTCTCCATGTAGTCCTCGGGCTTGGTCCCGTCGGCCTGGATCTGGCGGAGCATCTTCAGGACGGCCTCGTTGGCACCGCCGTGGGCGGGACCGAACAGGGCGTTGATGCCTGCGGACACGGACGCGAACAGGTTGGCGTTGGAGGAGCCCACCAGACGGACCGTGGAGGTGGAGCAGTTCTGCTCGTGGTCGGCGTGCAGGATGAGCAGGAGGTCCAGCGCCTTGGCGACGACCGGGTCCATCTCGTACTGCTCCGCCGGGAGGCCGAAGCTCAGGCGCAGGAAGTTCTCCACAAGGTTGTGAGAGTTGTCCGGGTACAGCATGGGCTGGCCGATGGACTTCTTGTGTGCGTAGGCGGCGATGACGGGCATCTTGGCCATCAGGCGGATGGTGGAGACCTCCACCTGCTCGGCGTTGAAGGGGTCCAGCGAGTCCTGGTAGAACGTGGACAGCGCCGACACGGCCGAGGACAGCACCGGCATGGGGTGGGCATCGCGCGGGAAGCCGCTGAAGAAGCCCTTCAGCTCTTCATGCAGCAAGGTGTGGTGGCGGATGCGCTGGTCAAAAGACTCCAGTTCCGCGGGAGTCGGCAGGTTCCCGTAGATCAGCAGGTAGGAGACTTCAAGGAAGCTGGAGTGCTGTGCGAGCTGCTCGATCGGGTAGCCGCGGTACCGCAGGATTCCTGCGTCCCCGTCGATGTAGGTGATCGCGGACGTCGTGGCGGCGGTGTTCATGA
The DNA here is from genome assembly GCF_057655195.1 of Arthrobacter sp. Soil_N43. NCBI lineage: Bacteria > Bacillati > Actinomycetota > Actinomycetes > Micrococcales > Micrococcaceae > Arthrobacter > Arthrobacter sp. Soil_N43. The sequence goes on along the minus strand of NZ_JBDGML010000049.1, from coordinate 26,720 downwards.
AGCCAGGGTCAAAGGCGACGGCGCCGGTCTGCTTCAGCAGTTTGGAAACGTCGTATCCTTCGTTTCCCTCGACAACCTTGATGCGCGGGAGTTCGAGCTCGCCGCCTGCGTGGCGCAAGGTTGCGCTGGTGGTCTCAGTCATGGAGTCCCCTTCATGAGGCTTCTAGGCCTCTGTAGAAAGCTTGATCCAACATCAGGTGAGCCGCGCGGGGACCCCCGCACCGGCGGGACGTCCAACGGCCGTGCTGCCTTCTTGTAGAAAGCCACCATTGATAGTCAGTTAAAAGTTACCGCCACTTTCACCCTGCCACTAATCCGGGAGCCCCTAAAGACCCCGAAAACACGCAACTTGTGGTGCGTGTCACATTCATTGTTACGCGGCCATGCATGCCCCAAAGGAAGCGGAATGCCCATGCCCGGCGCCGGGCATGGGCTCGGAACAGCGCGGTCAGGCAGTTTCGGCCAGCCGGACCACGGCGGCATCGATCCGTTCGTCGGAACCGGTCAGCGCCACCCGCACATAGCCGTTTCCGGCGTCCCCGTAAAACACGCCCGGCCCGGCAACAATGCCTCGACCGGCCAGCCGGGAGATCGTGTCCCAGGTGGCTTCACCGGCAGTGGACCAGAGGTAGAGCCCGGCATGCGATTCGTGAATCCTCAGCCCGAAGCTTTCGAGGGCCGGAACAAGCCGCTCACGGCGGCCGCGGTACAGGTCTTTCTGCGCCTGCACGTGCGCGTCGTCCCCGAGTGCAACCCGCATCGCTTCCTGAACCGGATACGGCACGATCATGCCGGCGTGCTTCCGGCTGTTCACGAGGTTGGCCATGATGGCCGAGTCGCCCGCCACAAACGCGGCCCGGTAGCCGGCGAGGTTGGACTGCTTGCTCAGCGAGTACACCGCGAGGAGCCCGTCATGCGAACCGCCGGTGACACGGGGGTCAAGGATGCTGGGCACCGCTTCTCCGCCGCGCTGCAGGTCCCATTCGCCCCAGCCAAGCTCCGCGTAGCATTCGTCCGAGGCCACGAGGGCGCCGATTTCACGGGCCTGGCCAACGATTTTCCGGAGCGACGCGGCGTCCCGGACGCTACCCGTGGGATTCCCTGGCGAATTGACCCAGATCAGGCGGACTCGCGAACGTGTGGCCGCATCCAGTTCATCGAGATCGTCCGCGGCCACGGCCGTGGCGCCGGCAAAGGTGGCTCCGATGTCGTAGGTCGGATAGGCGACCGTGGGGCGGACCACGACGTCTCCCTGCTTCAGTCCCAGCAGGAACGGCAGCCATGCCACCAGTTCCTTGGAACCGACGGTCGGCATGACATCGTGCGGGTCAAGGCCTTCCACGCCGCGGCGGCGCGCAAACCAGGCTGCGATGGCTTCCCTGAGCCCCGCTGTCCCGTGGACCGTGGGATAGCCGGGGGCGTCCGCGGCGGCGCGGAGCGCGTCCTGGATTACTGCGGGGGTGGGGTCCACGGGCGTTCCGATGGACAGGTTCACCAGTCCGCCGGGGTGTTCGGCCGCTTTGGCGACATACGGCGCCATGGCCTCCCAAGGGTAGTCGGGCAGGCTCAGGCCGAAACTGCGCACAGCTGTCGTCACCTACGCGCCTCAGTGATCCTGGTTCTGCGGCGGCAGCGCTGAAATCATGGGGTGGTCCGTGTGGGTGTTGCCGATCTTGGCGGCACCGCCCGGCGAGCCCAGTTCGTCGAAGAACTCAACGTTGGCTTTGTAGTAGTCAGCCCATTCCTCCGGGGTGTCATCCTCGTAGTAAATGGCTTCGACCGGGCAGACAGGCTCGCATGCGCCGCAGTCGACGCACTCATCCGGATGGATGTAGAGGGAACGTTCGCCTTCATAGATGCAATCGACGGGGCACTCCTCAATGCATGCCTTGTCCTTGACATCTACACACGGCTGCGCGATTACGTACGTCACGTCCCTTGCCTCTCCACGTTGGTACCGGCGGCTGGCCGGCTGGTGCTTCCGGCCTAAATGCCGGACTATCGACTTCAGAGCCTATTATCTCCCAGCCCCGCTCCGCGAACGAAGCGGCGCGTCACACTCGTGACGCGACATACGATGAACCGGTGAGTCCGACAACACCTTCAGCCCGTGAATTCCTGGCCACTGCCTCCCCCGGAACGCGGGTGGTGGTGCGCTACAGGATCGACGGCGGGTTCACGGACGCGCTGGGAGACCTCCTGGAGTGCAGCGCCGCCGCCTGCACCGTGCGCACCCGCAGTGCCGACGTCGTGATTCACCTCGACCTGGTGGTGGCGGCCAAACAGGTGCCGCCCCGGCCGGCGCGGCGCAGCCCGCGTGCCCCCGGCTGAGAGGGTGCACCCGTCCGCTCAGGAGCCCTCGACCTGGCTTGGCAGCGTGCGCATTCCCAGCAACGGCGAGAACACCACCGGTGCGGCCGCCAGGAAACTGCCGGCCGTTCCGATCCAGATCACCGCGATAAGGCCCAGGTGCTCGGCGAGGACACCGGACGCCAGTGCGGCCAGCGGCATCACCCCCCAGACAACGAAGCGGATGGACGCGTTCATCCTTCCCAGCAGGCGGGGCGGACACACGCGCTGGCGCATGCTGAGCTGCATGATGTTGTAGATCAGGACCACAAAGCCGAAGCAAAGTTCGGACAGGAGCAGCAGCGCCAGGGAAACCCCCGGCTCAGAGGCCATGGCCGCCAGCGGCAGGGGAACCAGGAAAACCGAACTGGCAACCGCGCAGAGCGGTATGACCGTGCCCTCCCCCACCCGGGCCGCCACCCGCGGAGCCGCCACTGCCCCGAGCAGCCCGCCGGCCGCGCCCACGGCCATGACCAGCCCCATCCCCTGCGCCCCGAGTCCAAGGTTGCGCAGGATCAGCACGGGCATCATGGTGAAAATCACCATGCCGCAAAAATTCATGGCCGCCGTGCAGGCCGCGATGCGGCTGATCAGCGGATGCCGGATCACGAAGGCGAGACCCTCTTTGATCTCGACGCGCAGCGGACGCCTGTCATCCACCTCGGCGGCCACCTCCCGGTCGCAGGTGCGGGCGAGGAAGGCGGCGGACAGGAGGTAGCCGATGGCTTCGCCCACGAACAGCACGGGAGCCGTGACCACCGCCAGCAGCAGGCCACCGGCGGCCGGTCCTCCGATCCTGGCTATCTGGGCCGTGCCTTCGAGTTTGGAGTTGGCCTGGTTGACCTGTCCGGGGGCGACGAGGACCGGAACGTAGCTCTGGTACGAGACGTCGAAGAACACAGTGGCCGTGCCAACGATCGCCGCGATGACGTAGAGGTGCCAGATCTCAAGCAGTCCGCCCCACCACAGCAGCGGCACCGCGGCCATTGCCGTCATCCGGGCGAGGTCGGCGCGGATCATGGTCGGACGCTTCAGCCACCGGTCCACCCAGGCACCGGCCGGAAGGCCCACAATGAGGAACGCGGCGAGGCCGGCGGCGTTGAGCACACCAACCTGGAACTCCGAGGCATGCAGCATGGACACGGCGAGGACCGGAAACGCCAGTTGCCCCAGCTGCGCACCGAACTGGCTCATCGCCTGCCCGGCCCAAAAAGTGGTGAAGTTACGGTCCAGCAACAGCGATCTGGATGCTTGACCTGCGGCGGTCGGGTCGGCTGTCACCGCATCAGTTTCCAGTGGTGATTGATATATGTCAATCACTTTTTGCTGGCTAGACTGGCGCTATGAATCCCGCCCCGGAAAGCGACGACGCAGACCTGGTGGCGAAGGGCCGTGCGCTCAGCTCCCCCATCAGGCTTCGGATCCTGCGGCTGTGCCTCCACCAGGCACGTACCAACAAAGAAATCGCCGAACTGCTGGGCATCAACCCCGCCTCCAGCCTTCACCACGTGCGTACCCTGGTGCGGACCGGCTTCCTGCTGGCAGAGGAGCGCCGGAAGGGACGGCGAGGCGCGGCTGAGGTGCCCTATATTGCCAGCCGCAAGTCCTGGAGTACTTCCGTGGACAACGTCGCGCCCATTCTCATCGAGACCTTCGTGCAGGAAACCCGGGACCTTCCGCCGGAGGACATCGAGGTGTGGCGCCTGGGCGTGAAGTTCAACGCGGCCCGGCGGCAGGAAATGCTGGGCAGGCTCCGCGCGGTGCTGGACGAATACATGGCCCTTCCGGCGGACGACGACGGCGAAGCCACCTCGCTGATGATCGCCCACCACCGGGATCCAACGGCTGACTAGTCGGCTGTCCCCGCGGCGGCGGCCGGGACAGGCACTGCGGGGGCCGGAGCTGCCGGTCGCTGCCGGCGGTACCGCCGGCACCAGGCCAGCATCAGCACGGTGACGACGGCGATCCCGTACACCCACATGTTCCCGGCCGGATCCCCGGCAATAAGACGCTTTCCGGGTGCCATGGCGGACCACCACCCCACCAGGACGTAGCACAGAACGCCCATGGCCGCCGTCGGCACGAGCGAACGGAACGCCGCCGCCACCAGCACCTGGAGGGAACCCAACAGCACCAGCGCGGCTACCGCACCCCAGGGCAGCACGAGGTCGGCGGCCGCCAGCTGATGGCGGTGCAGGGCCGTGCCGGCGAAGGCAGCAAAAAGAGCTGCCGGCACGGCGGCGGCCAGACCGCCTGCCATGCCGGCAGCTCTCTTATTCACGCGATATCCGTACTTGAGCGGATTGCTGCGGTTATGCCTTGGCGCGGGCGCGGGTGGCCTTGGCACGCTCGTTGGAGTCCAGGATCACCTTGCGGATGCGGATGGACTCCGGGGTGACTTCCACGCACTCGTCCTCGCGGGCGAATTCGAGCGATTCCTCGAGGGTCAGGTCGCGCGGGGGCGTCAGGTTCTCGAAGGTGTCGGAGGAAGCGGCACGCATGTTGGTGAGCTTCTTTTCCTTGGTGATGTTCACGTCCATGTCGTCGGCGCGGGAGTTCTCGCCGACGATCATGCCTTCGTAGACCTCGGAGGTGGGCTTCACGAAGAACGAGCCGCGTTCCTGCAGGTTGATCATGGCGAACGGGGTCACTACACCGGCGCGGTCGGCAACCATGGAGCCGTTGGTGCGGTATTCGATCGGGCCGGCCCAGGGCTCGTAGCCCTCAGAGATCGAGGACGCGATGCCTGCGCCGCGGGTGTCCGTGAGGAACTTGGTGCGGAAACCGATCAGGCCACGGGCCGGAACGATGAACTCCATCCGGCACCAGCCGGTGCCGTGGTTGGCCATGTTGGTCATGCGGCCCTTGCGGGCGGCCATGAGCTGCGTGACCGCGCCCAGGTACTCTTCCGGCACGTCGATGGTCATGTGTTCCATCGGCTCGTGGATCTTGCCGTCGATGGTCCGGGTGACCACCTGCGGCTTGCCCACGGTCAGCTCGAAGCCTTCGCGGCGCATCTGCTCAACGAGGATGGCCAGCGCGAGCTCGCCACGGCCCTGGACTTCCCAGGCGTCGGGACGCTCGGTGGGGAGAACCTTGATGGAGACGTTACCGATCAGTTCCTTGTCCAGGCGGTCCTTCACCTGGCGGGCGGTGACCTTGGCGCCCTTGACCTTGCCGGCCAGCGGCGAGGTGTTGATACCGATGGTCATGGAGATCGCGGGATCATCCACGGTGATCAGCGGCAGCGGCTGCGGGTTCTCGGCGTCGGTCAGGGTCTCACCGATGGTGATCTCCTCGATGCCGGCGACGGCGACGATCTCGCCCGGGCCTGCGGACTCGGCGGGAACGCGGTCCAGGGCCTTCGTGGCCAGCAGTTCGGTGATCTTGACGTTCTTCAGCTCGCCGTTGGCACGCGCCCAGGCGACGGTCTGGCCCTTGCGCAGGGTGCCGTTGTAGATGCGGAGCAGAGCCAGGCGGCCGAGGAACGGTGAGGCGTCCAGGTTGGTGACGTGCGCCTGCAGGACACCGTTCGGGTTGTACGTCGGTGCCGGGATGTGCTCGATGATGGCCTTGAACAGCGGCTCAAGGTCCTCGTTCTCCGGAGCGGTGCCGTCGGCCGGCTGCTCGAGGGAGGCGCGGCCAACCTTGGCTGCCGCGTAGACGACCGGTACTTCGAGGATCTTGTCCAGGTCGAGGTCCGGAACTTCGTCGGCGAGGTCGGAGGCCAGGCCCAGGAGCAGGTCCATGGATTCGTGGACGACTTCCTCGATGCGCGCGTCGGGGCGGTCGGTCTTGTTGACCAGGAGGATGACCGGCAGGTGCGCGGCGAGGGCCTTGCGGAGCACGAAGCGGGTCTGCGGCAGCGGGCCCTCGGACGCGTCAACCAGAAGCACGACGCCGTCAACCATGGACAGTCCGCGCTCCACCTCGCCGCCGAAGTCGGCGTGGCCGGGGGTGTCGATGACGTTGATGGTGATGGTCTCGCCGCCAGACGACGGGCCGTTGTAGGCAACCGTGGTGTTCTTGGCGAGGATGGTGATGCCCTTTTCACGCTCAAGGTCGCCGGAGTCCATGACACGGTCCTCGAGGTGGTTGTGAGCTGCAAAGGAGTTGGTCTGCTTGAGCATGGCGTCGACCAGGGTGGTCTTGCCGTGGTCAACGTGGGCCACAATCGCGACGTTGCGGAGGTCACTGCGCGATGCAGTGGCTACCGCAGTGTTGGTGGTGGTTTCAGACATGCGTTATTGCTCGATTCAGTGGTGAAGTCAGCTGTTGTATCGCGACATTTCCAACCGGAACGCACGACGGATCAGACCCTTTAACACAGGGCACCTATAGCCAGTCTAGCCGCTCTGCCATTTATTGGCCTAAAACCGCCAGAAAGCCGCACCCCGCCGCGTTACCAAATCGTGAGTGCGCAGCCGCGTCACGTGGCAAAATCACTGGCTTTTCCCGAACTGATCCCTCACTATTGCTTGAACACTATGCAACAGGCCAGGAGTCCACGGATGCTAGAAGCCTCAGCGCGGGCTGTCCTGATTGCCCCCGTCATTGCCGCCACCCTGCTGTTGGGTGCGTGCGGATTGCCGCCCCAGCCTGCTGCCGGCACGGACGGCCCATCTGCTCCCCGCGCCGCTCCGGTGCCCGCCGCAGAACCGGGCGAGCCGGTGGCCGCCGGTTCGGCGGCCACCGGCGACTTCACCGCAGTGGATCCTTCCGCCCTGCCGGCGGGTGCACTTTTCCGTAACCCTGCCAACGGCCGGGACGAAGTCATCATCGACAATATTGGCCGCACGGCCCTGCTGATCGGTGACTCGCAGTCCGAGCCGGCCGAAAGCTGGCCGCGCCGTGCCCTGGCGGGACTCGGCTACGACGTTTTCTTCTGCGGCAAGGGAGGAACGGGCTTTGTGGCCTCCAACGGGACCACGGGAAACTACGTCGATGCCCTGCAGCGGGGCGACTGGCATCTGCCCTACGGCTTTCCTCCGCTCGTCGTCATCGAAGGCGGCGGGAACGACGCCAAGCAGGGAGCCACCGACGAGCAAATCGCCGCCAACGCCGAGAGCCTGATCACCACCCTGAAGCAGCGCTACCCGGGTGCCAAGCTCGCCATGGTGGGCACGCTGGGCAAGGGCGCCGGAAACGGCGGCGGCCGGCGCGCCGAAGTGGACGCGCTGCTGGGGACCGTGGCGGCCGAACACGGCATCCCCTTCGTCAGCGTCGGCGACTGGCTGACCCGCTACGGGCTAGAGAACCAGCTGGCCGACGCCGTCCACATGAACGACGACGGCCACCGCGCGCTGGGAGCCCTGCTGGGCGGCCGGCTCTCGGCCCTCGGCCTCGGCGCCGGTTAGGCCTGCCGGTTACCTACTCAACGCCCGAGGCGAGCAGCTGGGCGCGCAGTTCGCGGCGCTCACGCTGCCGCTCCGGGTCCGGCAAGGGTACGGCCGCCAGCAGCCTTTGCGTGTACGGTTCCTGCGGGTTCCGGAGGATCTGGTCACGGGTCCCCTGCTCCACGATGCGTCCCCGCTGCATCACGCAGATCCTGTCGGCCAGCACGTCCACCACCGCGAGGTCGTGGGTCACGAAGAGGCAGGCGAAGCCCAGCTCACGCTGCAGGTTCTGGAACAGCTCCAGCACCTTGGCCTGGACAGACACGTCGAGCGCGGAGGTGGGCTCATCCGCCACCATCAGCTTCGGCTTCAGCGAGAGGGCACGGGCAATGCCCACGCGCTGTTTCTGTCCGCCGGACAGCTCGTGCGGGTACCTGTTGCGGTATGAGCGCGGCAGTTCCACCTGGTCCAGCAGGGCTTCGATCCGCTTCTGCAGGTCATTGCCCTTCGCCACGCCGGCGAGGTACATGGGTTCGCCGATGCTTTCGCCGATGGGCAGGCGCGGGTTCAGGGAGGACGACGGATCCTGGAAGACCATGCCGATGTGGCGCCGCACGTTGTGCAGCTGCCGGCCGTTCTTCTTGGCAGCGGAAATATCCTGGCCTACCACCCGCATCGTGCCGGCGGCGACGGGCAGCAGGCCCACTGCCGCCCGTCCGACGGTGGTCTTCCCGGAGCCGGATTCCCCCACGAGCCCTACGACCTGGCCGGGGTAGATGGTCAGGTTGGCGCCTTCCACGGCACGGAACGCCGGCACGCGGCCCTGCTTGGGGTACTCGATGGCCACGTCCGTGAGTTCGAGGACGGGTTCACCGGCAGGCCTCGCGGCCGCGGCAGCGGCCAGCGCCGCGGCATTCTCCCGCTCCCGTCGGACCAGTTCCTCGTGGTCCACGGATTCGAGTTCCGCGTGCGTGGCGGCCGCCAGCGCGGCAGTCACGTCCACGTCCGCCTCGGAGCCGGCGCCGCCCTGCCCGAGGTGCGGCACGGCCGCAAGGAGTGCCTGCGTGTAGGGGTGCTGCGGGTTGTGGAAGATCTGGTCCGCGGTGCCGGTTTCGACGATCAGTCCCCGGCGCATGACCGCGATCCGGTCAGCGAGGTCGGCCACGACGCCCATGTCGTGGGTGATGAGGACGATCGCGCTGTCCAGCTTGTTCCTGAGGTTTCGCATGAGGTCGAGGATTTCGGCCTGCACCGTGACGTCGAGGGCGGTGGTGGGTTCGTCCGCAATCAGCAGTTTGGGGTCGCAGGAGAGCGACTGGGCGATCATCGCGCGCTGCCGCTGGCCGCCGGACAGCTGGTGCGGATAGGACTTGAACGCCTTCTCAGGATCGGGCAGTTCCACGAGGTCCAACATCTGAAGGGCCCGTTCCCGGGCCTGGTCCGGCGAGACTTCGTTGTGGAGCCGTATGGTTTCCACGATTTGCGCGCCCACGGTGTACACGGGGTTCAGGGCGGTCATGGGCTCCTGGAAGATGACGGCCACATCCTTGCCGCGGACGCTGCGGATGTTGGAAGCGTCCGCTCCCAGCAGCTCCTTTCCGGACAGCTTCACGCTGCCGGAGACGCGGCTGTTGCTGGGCAGCAGCCCCAGCAAGGCCATGGAACTGGCGCTCTTGCCCGAACCGGATTCGCCCACGATGGCCAGCACCTCACCGGCGCGGACTTCGTAATCGAGGCCGACGGCGGCAGGCACCCACGCCTTGTCCACGCCGAAGTCGACGCTCAGGTTGCGCACCTCAAGGACCACCGGGCCCTTGTTTCCGGAACCGGCCACGGCGGGGCCGGTGCTGATGAAGTCAGACATTTGGGGATTTTCCTTCCACGCGGGCCGGCTGGGCACCTGAGATTAGTGCCGCGGCTCCGAATCCTGAATTATGGGGGGCATGAGCACTGCGCCGCACGCCGAAAACGCTGCGATCTTCAAGGCCCGCACCAATAAATGGTTCGCCGGGCTGGCCTGGCTGATAGCCGGCGTCGGTCTCGTCAGTACGGCCCTGACCGGCGGAGCAGAAGCGGTGCCCGGCATCGGGCCGCTGCTGCTTATCGCATATCTTGGCTGGCTCCTGTTCTGGCGCCCCTCCGTGGTGGTCCACGACGCCGGCGTCAGGCTCGAGAACCCGTTCCGGTCCGTTGCCGTGCCGTGGGCGGCCCTCGTGCAGGTGGACACGCGCTACGCCCTGACCCTGATCACGCCGTCCCGAAGCTACGGTGCCTGGGCTGCGCCGGCGCCGGGAATCTGGGGCGGACGCAATGCCCGCCCGGAGGACCTCCAGGGGCTGCCGGGAAGCACCTACGGACCCGGGCATTCCGTCCGGCCCGGCGATCTTAAGAGCACCGACTCGGGGCAGGCGGCACGGCTGGTGCGCGCCCGCTGGCAGCAACGGCTCGAATCCGGCGCCGTCGACGCCGGAAGCGCCGAGGGCACCCCGGTGACGGTCACGGTCCGCTGGCTGGAGCTGGGCGCCACCGCGGCGCTCGTCGCGTTCAGCATCTGGGGCGTGGCGCTGGTGTAGGGCGCAGGCCACGTCAGGCTCCCTTGTCGCCGGATGTGGTGCCGCCCCCGGCGGTCCTGTCCCCCGTGCTGCCGTCCTGGGCGGCGACCGGCGTCGTCCCTGGCGCGTGGGCGCTGCCCGTGTCCCGGGCTTTCTTGGGATTGAACTTTTTCTGCCGCGGATCAAACGCGTCCCGCAGCCCGTCGCCGATGAAGTTGATGCTCAGGCAGATGAGGACGATGAAGAGGCCGGGGAACCAGAAGAGCCACGGACGGGTGGTGAAGGCCTCCTGGTTCTGGGAAATGAGCAGGCCAAGGGAGGTGTCCGGGGACTTCACGCCCACGCCAAGGTAGCTCAGTGCGGTCTCGGTGAGGATCGCCGCGGACATGGTCAGCGTGACGTTGACGATCAGGACACCGACGGCGTTGGGCAGGATGTGCTTGAAGATGATCCGGGCGTTGCTGGCACCGGAGATCCGCGCGGCGTCGACGAATTCACGTTCCCGCAGGGTCAGGAACTCACCCCGCATCAGCCTCGCCAGGCCCACCCAGCTGATGAGCCCAAGGAAGATGCCAAGGGCCAGCACGCCGTTGGTGCTGGCAAACGAGGCAAACCAGCTCCCTTCGTCCCTCCGCCCCGCGAACTGGGCCATGACGGCGGCCAGCAGCAGCGCCGGAATGATGATGATGATGTCGGTGAGGCGCATGAGAATGGCTTCGGTCCAGCCGCGGAAGTAACCGGCCAGAGCGCCCACGGTGACGCCGATCAGCCCGGCGATGAGGCCGATGACCACCATGATGGTGATCGACTGCTGGGCACCGCGCATGGTCATGGCGAAGAGGTCCCGGCCGATCCGGTCCTGGCCGAAGGGGTGCTCCCCCCAGGCCAGCGGCCACAGGGAGGCCGTCGGGGCGCCGTCATTGGCGAGCGGCGAAACGGCTTCGTGGGTGTACTTCCACCATCCCGGGATTCCCGCATATCCGACGGACGTAAAGGCCATGAGGAAGATGATGGCAAAGACCACCAGACCCACGAGCGCGCCGGAATGGCCGAGGAACCGCTTGCGGACAATCTGCCCCTGGCTCAGTCCCTTGGCCTCGATGACTGGCTCGATGCCGGCGGCCTCCTGGCTTTTCAGGCTGGCCTGTTCGGCGACGATTTCGTCCTGCTGGCTCGGCTGGCTCATGCTTTCACCCTTACTCGTGGATCCAGTGCGGAGTAGGCGAGGTCTGCGATGAGGTTGAACACCATCGCCGTGATGGCGACGCAGATAAAGACGCCCATGACGGGGTTCGGGTCCACATGCAGAATGCCGTCGAGGAACAGGAAGCCCATGCCGCGGACGGAGAACACCGTCTCGGTGATGACGGCGCCGCCGATAAGCCCGCCGATGTCGAAGGCGACGATCGTGGCGACAGGGATGAGGGCGTTCCGGAATGCGTGCCGCATGACCACGGTCCGTTCGGACAGGCCCTTGGCCCGCGCTGTCCGGATGTAGTCCATGTTCATGATTTCAAGCATGGAAGCGCGGGTGAACCTCGTGTAGCCCGCCAGGGAGATCAGGATGAGCGCCGTGGTGGGCAGGATCAGGTGGGTGAAAGAGTCGAGCCCGAGGATCCAGAAGTCGCCCTCGATGTTCGGGGTGCCGGCGCCGATGGTCGCAATCGGGCGTCCGCGGACCCTGCTGTTGTTGAAGTACGCCGGCCAGGCCTGCATGAACCGGTCCAGGACGATGAGGAGGCCCAGCAGGAAGGACGTGATGGCCGCCGCACGCATGGACTGGCCGCGGTCATACCCGCCCACCAGGTAGCCGATCCCCATGCCCACGAGGACAGTGGCCACCGCGAGCAGCACGATCATGAGGAACGTGGCCTGGCTCAGCAGCGGCTGGATGAGGAAGTAGGCAACGACGCCCACACCTACGGCAATGAGCGCTGACCGCAGAGCCTTCCTGTTCCTCAGCCCTGCGGTCAGCAGGGTGACGGCAAAGGCGAGGCCCACTCCGGCAATGGCGATGACCACGGGGCCGAGCCCGGGGGTCTTGAACCAGAGGGTGACCGAGAAGTAGATGAGGATGGCTGATACAGCGGCGAAAACCGTTCCGCCCGTCAGCACCCGGCGCTTGGCATCGCCGCCCGCGACGATGATGGCCACGAGCCCGAACACCGCACCCACTCCGATGGCCACCGGCAGGGGGATCTCCGGATTCCTGAGGAAGTTGTTGAAGCCGATGGCGCCGAATTCCTTCAGCAGCACGGCGACCCAGAAGATGGGAAGGGAAAAGAACAGGAACGCCATGAAGGTCACGCCGTAATCCAGGCTGCTGTACTGGCGCAGTGCGGTGATGATGCCGAGGGTGATGCCGATGAGTATCGCCAGGATGGTGGCTGCGGTCACGAGCGTGAGGGTCTGGACCAGCGCGTGCCCCAGCGCATCGGTGATGGGCTGGCCCGCGATGTTCTTGCCCAGGTCACAGGTGCCGGCAAAGGGGACGAGGCACTGGGCCGCGCCGCCGAGCCACTTGAAGTACCGCAGGGGCGCAGGGGTTTCCAGGTCAAGGAGCGCGGAGCGTGAATCCATCAGCTGCTGTTTGTTGGGCGAGCTGCTGGCGCGGAACTCCGCGAGCGGATCGCCGGACGCGGCGGTGAGCAGATACACCAGGAAGGACGCGCCGAGGAGAATGAGTGCCGCGGTGACTAGCCGCCGGACAATGTAGGTCACCATCGTGATAGAACCTCAGTATTCGGGCCCGGGGATCGCCCGGACCGGTCGCAGGGTTGGCCGTGCCCGCCTGTCGTGTTGCCGGCACCGGCGGTGGATGTCGCCACGAGGCGCCGGGACCATGGTGCTTGATCCCGGCGCCTCAGCTAGCTTGTTGCAGTTGTGGTCATCGGCTTACTTTTCGGCCCACTCCCAGAAGTTCCACCAGACACCCGTCTGGTTGGGCATGAACTTTACGCCGGTGATGCGGTCGCTGTAGGCGTCCACACCAATGGACTGGAACAGCGGGAGACCGTACGCGGAAGCCCAGATCTTCTGGTCAATCTGCCGGATGAGGTCGTCCTGCTTGCCGCGGTCGGTGGTGACGATCAGTTCGTCCATCAGCTTGTCAGCCTCGGGATCGGTGAACTTGTTGAAGTTGGAACCGTTGCCCGTGCGGAAGATCTGCGGTACGCCGGAGACGCCGACGCCCGGGTTGATCCAGCCGAAGATCGCGGCGTCGTAGCCGCCCTTGCCGAGCGCCTTGCCCCAGTCGGAGGCACCGAGGCCGCCGTCGACGATCTTGAAGCCCGCCTTGGTCGCGGATTCACGGATCAGCGAGAACGCGTCCACGCGGTTCGGGTTGTCCTTGTTGTACATGATGCGGATTTCGGGAGTCTTGCCGGCCAGCAGCTGCTTGGCTCCGTCAATATCCACATCCTGGTAGGCAGCCGAGCCGTTTTCCTTCACGGAGTCGGCGTAGGCGGGCTGGGCGGGAACAAAGAGCTGTGAGTCCAGCGGCTTGGCTTCCGGATCCAGCTTCTTGATGATCTTGTCCACAATGTCCTTGCGGGGAACCGTCTTCATGAACGCTTCGCGGACATTCTTGTCGGCCAGCACGCCATAGAAGTTCAGGTCAATGTGGTCGTAGGAAAGCTGGTTGCCCTGCTCCACCGTGACGCCTTGGCTCTCGAGCGCCTTGAGCTGCTCAAGGGTATCGGCGGACGCCTGCGGGGCGATGATGTCGGCCTCGCCGTTCTTGAGCGCCTGGACCTGGGCCGGTGCGGAACCGATGTACCGGACGGTGATTTCGTCGAGCTTGGCCTCAGGGCCCCAGTTGTAGTCCTTGTTCTTGACCATGGTCAGGGACTGGTCCTGGTTGACGCTCTTGACGATGAACGGACCGTTGGAGAGGAAGAGGCTCGGGTCGCTCGGCAGGGTCTTGGAGTCGAAGCCCGTGTTCCAGAGGTCGGACATGGCCTTCAGCTTGCTGTCAACAGGCTTGGGGGCCTTGGCGTCACCACGCGGCATGCCCTTGAGGTGGTCGATGAACTCCTGGGTGTCGGCCATGCCGGCCTTCTTCGCCAGAACGTGCGCCGGGATGTCGATGCCGGGCCCGCCGAGGGCGATCTCCCAGTCCGCGAAGGGCTTGGAGTACTTCAGCGTCATGGACCGGTTGTTGTCGCCGATTTCCGGGAAGTCGGTGAGGGCAAGGCCCGTCGGGTCACCGGCGTACGAGAAGTAGGAGGTTCCTGCCTTCCCTTCCGCGTCGGCGTCGTTGTAGTACCCCGAGAAGGCAACCCACTGCAGGAGGAGGTCCGCCGCGGTGACGGGCGTGCCGTCGGACCATTTCACGCCTTCGTTGATGGTGTATTTGACCGTGAGCGGGTCATCGGAAGTCTTTTCCATCTTGCCGAACTTCTCATTGCGGACAACATTGAGCTGGTTGTCGATGTAATAGAAGCCGGAGTGGGTCGCGTAGCTGACCTTGGAGTTGATGTCAGTGTTGCCGTCAGCCGTGTTGGGGTTGAATGTGTTGAATGCGTTCACCTCGACAACGGTGGCGGTTCCCCCCTGCTTGCCCGCCGCGTTGCTCGTCGGGGTTGTCCCGGTGTTGGTGTTTGCGCAGGCGCTGAGTGCCAGCGCCGCTGCCGCGGCGACGCCTATTGCTTTGGAAATACGACCGAATCGCATTCCGCCTCCTATGTCTCTTTAGTGTGGAAAGGACCGCCGCTGTAGACGCCGGCCATAATGCCACATCCCCCCAGTGAGCATGTGGCATGTCTCACATGGGAAGTAGCCTAGACCCGAAGGCGTTGGCTGCGGACCGAAAGTTGCCCCTCAGTAAAGGTTGTTATCGAGATGCAACCTAGGGGTGGGCCGGCGGCATCCAAGGCCGGGAATGGTTGACCGGCTGGTTGCCTTCAACCGCGCGCCAACCACAAGAAAAGCCCCGGTCCAAGGGACCGGGGCTTCCAAGTGTTAATTCTCAATCACTGAACAGCAGGATTGAACAGTGCGCTTAACTAGACGTTGAAGCGGAACTCGACGACGTCGCCGTCGGCCATCACGTATTCCTTGCCTTCGATGCGGACCTTGCCGCGGGACTTCGCCTCGGCCATGGATCCGGCGTCGATGAGGTCGTCGAAGGAGACCACTTCGGCTTTGATGAAGCCACGCTGGAAGTCGGAGTGGATCACGCCTGCCGCCTGCGGGGCGGTGTCCCCCCGGTGGATGGTCCAGGCCCTGGCCTCTTTGGGACCTGCGGTCAGGTACGTCTGGAGTCCCAGCGTGTGGAACCCGACCCGCGCAAGCTGGTCGAGTCCCGACTCGTCCTGCCCGTTCATCTCCAGCATCTCGCGCGCCTCGGCCTCATCCAGTTCCACGAGGTCGGACTCCAGCTTGGCGTCGAGGAAGATGCAGTCAGCGGGCGCAACCATGGCGCGCAGCTCTTCCTGCTTCTCGGGGCTGCCGAGGATGCCTTCGTCGGCGTTGAAGACAAAGATAAACGGCTTGGCAGTCAGGAGCCCGAGCTCCTTGAGGTGCTCCATCTCCAGCTTGTCGCTCTTGATGGAGGAGTAGATGGTGTCGCCACGCTCCAGGACCGCCTGGGCGGCCTTGATCGCGGCGAGTTCAGCGGCGTCCCGCTTCTTGATCTTCACCTCTTTTTCGATCCGGGGAATGGCCTTCTCGATGGTCTGCAGGTCCGCGAGGATCAGCTCGGTGTTGATCGTCTCCATGTCCGAGCGGGGATCGACCTTGCCGTCGACGTGGACGACATCGGGGTCGTCAAACACCCGGACCACTTCGGCGATGGCCTGCGCCTCGCGGATGTTGGCAAGGAACTGGTTGCCCAGGCCCTCGCCTTCGGAGGCGCCCTTGACGATGCCGGCGATGTCCACGAAGGAAACCGCCGCCGGCAGCATCCGCTGCGAGCCGAAGATGTCAGCAAGCTGCTGGAGCCGGGGGTCGGGCAGGTTCACGACGCCGACGTTCGGTTCGATGGTGGCGAACGGATAGTTCGCCGCCAGCACCTGGTTGCGGGTCAGTGCGTTGAAAAGGGTTGATTTGCCGACGTTGGGCAGTCCGACGATGCCAATAGTAAGAGCCACGGACATTGATTCTACCCGTTGCGCGGCCGACGGCTGCTACGGACCAGGTCGCCAGCCGTCCACCCCGCGCACTCCGGCCCTGCCGGCGCGGGTGCAGGGGCCGACTGCAGAGCACAGGTGCAAGACGCCGCTGCAGGGCACAGCTGGCCGCGGCGCCACTGCCTTCGGCAAAAATGTCGCACCTGCGTGCCACAGTGAAGGCATGGATTCTTTTGCAGTCATTTTGGCCCTCCTGATGCTGTTGCTCGGCGCCCTGGCGGGGGCGGCCTTCGCTTACACGGTTTTGCGCCGCCGGAACGCGGCGCTGGAAGCGGATTTCGACGGCGTTTCGGCGCGGCTCTCGGCGGTCACCGCCCAATACGCTGCCGCCGAGGCCGAGCGGAAGCTGCTCGCCGTGCAGAACCGGGAGCTGGGTGAATCACGCCAGCAGGAGGGCAGTGTCCTGCGGGCGCTGGCTCCGGTCGCCGAAAAGCTGACGGCCGTTCAGCAGCAGGTCTCCCTGCTGGAACGTGACCGGTTGGAGCAGTACGGGCAACTCGCACAGCAGCTGCAGGAGGCCAGGCTCTCCGACGAACAGCTCATGAGGTCAACGCATGCCCTCGAAGCGGCGCTTCGCTCGAACAGCGCCCGCGGCCAGTGGGGTGAGGTCCAGCTGCGCCGGGTGGTTGAAGCATCCGGGATGCTGCGCCACGTCGATTTCCACGAACAGCTCCACAGCGCGGGAGCTGACGCTTCGGTCCGCCCGGACCTGGTGGTGCAGCTGCCGGGCGACAAGCAGCTCGTGGTCGACGCCAAGGTGCCGCTGTCCGCCTACCTCGAAGCCCAGGATCTTGGCCAGACCGACAGGGACACCGCCGGGAACCGGTCAAACCAGCAGACCCTGCTGGCGGCACACGCCAAGGCGCTCAAGTCCCATGTTGATGCGCTCAGCAGCAAGAAGTACTGGGACATATCCGGCAACTCCCCGGAGCTGGTCATCTGCTTCCTGCCGGCAGAATCCATCCTCGCGGCCGCGCTCTCTGCCGATCCGGGGCTGCTGGACCACGCGCTGTCCCGGAACGTGGTCCTGGCCTCGCCCGGCACGCTGCTGGCCGTCCTCAAATCCGTCGCCTTCACGTGGCGGCAGGACGTGCTGACGGACAGTGCCCGCGAGCTGTTCGAACTGGCCCGGCAGCTCTACGAACGGATGGGAACCCTGGGGGAAAATGTCAGCAAGCTGGGGTCCTCCCTGAAGTCCTCGGTGGACCGGTACAACTCCATGGTGGGCACCCTTGAGGCCCGGGTCCTCCCCACGGCGCGGAAACTCAATGCCCTCGACGCCACGGGGCTTGCCACGCCCTCCGCGGTCCAGGTCACACCCCGCTCGGTATCCGCTCCCGAGCTCCAGGCCCGGGAACGTCCGTCAGGCGGACGGGAGGAGGCCTCGGAGGAGGACGCCGCTTAGGGCCCGCCCGCCTGAGAGGCGTTGGCTGGTTGGTGGCTGGCTTGTTCGCTAGTTGGAACGCCGGCCACCGAGGGCCCGGGAGACATCGCCGGCTTCCTTGAGGGTTGCGCGCAGTTCCTTGGGCAAGGAGAAGAGCAGGTCCTCTTCGGCGGTGACGACCTCCTCGACGGCACCGTAGCCGTAGTCGGCCAGGAGCCGGAGAACATCCTTGACCAGCACCTCGGGCACGGAGGCGCCGGACGTGACACCTACCGTGGCCACGCCTTCGAACCAGGCCTCGTCCACCTCATTGGCGAAGTCGACGCGGTAGGAAGCCTTTGCCCCGTACTCGAGCGCCACCTCCACCAGACGTACCGAGTTGGAGGAGTTTGCCGAACCGACCACGATTACCAGGTCCGCCTGGGGCGCGATCTTCTTGATGGCCACCTGGCGGTTCGTGGTGGCGTAGCAGATGTCGTCGCTGGGCGGGTCCTGAAGCGTCGGGAAGCGCTCCTTGAGCAGCCGGACGGTCTCCATCGTTTCGTCAACGCTCAGTGTGGTCTGCGACAGCCAGATGACCTTTTCCGGATCCCGGACAGTCACCTTGTCCACCTCATGCGGACCGTTGATGATCTGGATGTGCTCGGGGGCTTCCCCGGCCGTGCCCTCCACTTCCTCATGGCCGTCATGGCCGATCAGGAGGATGTCGAAGTCGTCCTTCGCGAAACGGACGGCTTCCTTGTGGACCTTGGTGACCAGCGGGCAGGTGGCATCGATGGTGCGCAGGCCGCGGTCCTCCGCGGACTGGACGACGGCCGGCGACACGCCGTGGGCCGAGAAGATGACCAGGGCGCCTTCGGGCACCTCGTCGGTTTCGTCCACGAAGATGGCGCCCTGCTCTTCAAGGGAACTCACGACGTGCACGTTGTGGACGATTTGCTTGCGGACGTACACCGGAGGCCCGTAGTGCTCCAGCGCCTTCTCCACCGCGATGACGGCACGGTCCACGCCTGCGCAGTACCCGCGGGGGGCCGCCAGCAGTACCTTCTTGGCGCCGGACACCGGCGCGGCTGCCAGCACTTCCTCGGGTGAACGCCGCCGGCGCGGGACGGTGGGCATCGAAAGGGAGACAGCTGAGGAGGTCATTTCTCCATGCTACCGGGTGTGGCCTCAGCGTCTGCGGGCAGCGCCGCCAAGCAGACCGAACACCAGGCCCGCGCCCAGCAGTACGGCCCCGGTGACCGCGCCGGCCAGTATCCAGGAGCCGAAACCGCTGGCCGAGGCGGCCACGAATTCCCGCTTGAAGAGGTCTGCCACCTCGTTGCCGCTGGCTGTGCCCATGACCGCGTCGGACGCCCAGCGCGATCCCAGGCTCCACAAGCCGGCCACCCCGAGGGCTCCGATGCCCGTGCCCACCAGCACTTTCCAACGCCGCCGGGCAGCCACCAGGGCGAGGAGGAAGGCGATGCCCGCCCCGAGGGCCATGCTGTAGCCGAGCGGAGCGTAGACGGCGACCTGTTCGATGAGCTGTCGCTGGCTGGACTGGCCAACGGTCAGCAGGGTCTGCTGCGGGGCTTCCAGGGGCACGCCGAGGCGCTCCGAGATCTGCCCGGCGGCGAGGGCCACAAGCGGCGCCACATCCAGGGTGATCGAGGTCGCGGAGTCGGCTTCGGAAGGAACGGTGCCTGCCGCGGCAAAGTTGAGCCGGTGGCTCTTCCGCAACGTCTCTTCCCAGGCGGAGGGGTAGCCGGGGAGTCCGGTGAGTGACGCGGCAGCCGATTCCAGCAATGGCCGGACGGTTTCTGCCAGGGGGCCGGGTATCGCCCCGCCGGTGTCGATTCCGCCCACCGCGGCCGCGGCAAGCCGTTTCTGAAAGGTCGGGTCCTTGCCCAGAGGGGCGGCCAGGGCAACAAAGCCCTCCTCCTGCACGATGTTGCGGTCCACCCAGATGGCCGGGACGGCAACTGCGGCCAGCAGCAGGCCAAGGACAACGGCCACGGCCGAAACAAAAGAGCGCAAGGGATTCCTAGCTGGTTGGGGTTCCTGGCGGGTCGATGGGACACAGCCATCCTAGGTGCGCGGCCGCATGAGCAAAAAAATGTCGCCGCCCGGTGATAAAGCTATAGATAGAGTTGATTAACCCACCGCGACGGCAAAGGACAGCCACTCATGCAACAGGGCAACGCCTCCACCCGGGCTGCACATGGCTGAAAATGCCACCGTGCCGGCCGCCGGACGCACAACGGTGCCTCCCACTGCCGCGGACACGAGCCCCGATAACCCGTGGCCGCTGCAGTTGCTCTCCCAAAAGCTCAAGGCCCATATCGAGCGGGCCCCAGCCGCGTGGGTCGAAGGCCAGGTCATCGAACTGAACCGGCGTGGCACCAGCGCCTTCCTGACGCTCAGGGACGTCGACGCGGAGATTTCACTGCCGGCGTCCGTCTGGTCGAAGATCCTTGACCGCCAGGAAACGCCGCTCGAGCGCGGCAGCAGGGTGGTTGCCCTGCTCAAGGCGGAGTTCTGGCTGAAGACCGGACGGCTGAACATGTCCGTCAAGGACATCCGCCCGGTAGGCCTGGGCGATCTCCTCGCCAGGATCGAGAGGCTGCGGCACGCCCTCGCCGCCGAAGGCCTCTTCGCCGAATCACGGAAGAAGCGGCTGCCGCTGCTGCCGCACCGGATAGGCCTGATCACCGGCCGGGACTCCGACGCCAAGAAGGACGTGCTCCGCAACGCAGCGCTGCGGTGGCCCGCCGTCGAGTTCGAGGTCCGTGAGGTGGCGGTTCAGGGAAACACCGCAGTGACCCAGATTATCGGGGCGCTGCGGGAACTTGACTCCCGCGCCGACGTGGACGTGATCGTTATCGCACGCGGAGGGGGCGCGCTGGAGGACCTCCTGCCCTTCAGCAACGAGGAACTCATCCGCGCCGTTGCCGGCGCCGTCACCCCGGTGGTGAGCGCCATCGGGCACGAGGCGGACCGGCCCATCCTGGACGACGTCGCCGACCTTCGCGCTTCCACGCCCACGGACGCCGCCAAGCGGATTGTTCCGGAGGTCTCGGAAGAGCTCGCCCGGGTCCGCCAGGCGGAAGCGCAGCTGCACCGCTCTGTAGCGCAGCTCGTCGCCAGGGAATCCGACCGCCTCGCCGCCCTGCGTTCCCGTCCCGTCCTCGCCTCACCGGAAGGCATGGTCACCGCGAGGGAGGAGGATGTTGAGCGGCTTTCCCGACGCTCCACCGCGGCGATCAGCGCGGCTGTCACGAGGGCAGCCGACCAGCTCACACACCTCCAGGCACAGGTCAGGGCGCTCTCGCCGCAGCAAACACTGGACCGCGGCTACGCCGTCGTCCAGCTCGCCGGAGGCAACGGGGCGTCGCCAGGGACTGTGGTGCGACACCCCTCGCAGGTTCCTCCCGCCACGGAACTTTCCGTCCGGGTCGCGGGCGGGCGGTTCGGTGCCACATCGACCGGCACCCGACAGCCCGCCAGTGCGTAGCGGCAGCGACAACCTAACCAGACCAACCAGACCAACACGACAGGTGAAACTGACATGACAGACAACACCAACGACGCCGGCCCCCCCGCCGCGGCGGAGGCTCCCCTACCGGCGGATATCGAGGCACTGAGCTACGAGGAAGCACGGGAACAGCTCGTGGCCGTGGTCTCCAAGCTCGAGGCCGGCGGGACCAGCCTTGAGGACTCCCTGGCCCTGTGGGAACGGGGCGAGGCATTGGCACGGCGCTGTGAGGAATGGCTGGAGGGCGCCCGGAAACGGCTCGCGGCTGCCCACAAGGACAGCTGACGGCGGCGGAGAGTTAGCCGCAGATTAGACCCGGTTCAGGAGCGCTCGACGAGGCGGCGCTCGGTTTCCACGTCGAACTCGGCCTTGGGCCACGCCAGCTCAAGTTCTTCCAGCCCCTCCAGCAGCAACTGCTGCACCGCGATCCGCGCATACCATTTCTTGTCGGCCGGCACGACGTACCAGGGCGCGTGGTCCGTGTTGGTGACATCGAAGACTGCCTGGTAGGCGGCCATGTAGTCGTCCCAGAAGGCGCGCTGTTTCAGGTCCTCGGTGTTGTACTTCCAGTGCTTGGCCGGATTGTCCAGCCGGGCCAGCAGCCGCTGTTTCTGCTCATCATTGCTGATGTGCAGCATGACCTTAATGACCTTCGTGCCCACGGCAACCTGCCGCGCCTCGAACTCGTTGATCGCCGCATAGCGGCGTTCAAGCTCCTTCGGGTCCGCCCAGCGGTGAACCCGGTGGATCAGGACATCCTCATAATGGGACCGGTCAAAGACCCCCAGCATGCCGGCGGCCGGGACTTCTTTTTCGATGCGCCAGAGAAAGTCGTACGCCTTCTCCTCAGGCGTGGGGGCCTTGAAGGACTTGAACTGCACGCCCTGCGGGTCCATGGCTCCCAGGACGTGCTTCACGATGCCGCCCTTGCCGGCAGTGTCCATCCCCTGCAGGATCAGCAGGACACGCTTGGTGCCGCCAAACTTGGACTCGGCAAACAGCTTTTCCTGAAGCTCCGCGAGTTTTCCATCAAGGTCCTCAAGGAGCGCCTCGCCGTCGGCCTTAACCCCCGAATAGCCCGTGGTGGCGTCAGGGTCCACATCCGCCAGCTTGAAGCCCTTGCCGACCCGCAAGGATTTGGAGGGGAACTTCGCGAATTCCACAAAGCCGGCCATGAGGACCTCTTTCCACAGTTGAATGTGGGTAAAGGCTAGTTCCCCTGATACCTGCTGAGGAAGTCTCCCATGCGGCCAATCGCTTCTTCGATGTCCTTCACGTTTGGCAGGGTGACCATCCTGAAGTGGTCCGGCCGCACCCAGTTGAACGCCCTTCCGTGCGACACGAGGATTTTCTGTTCCTTGAGCAGGTCCAGCACGAACTTCTCGTCGTCCCGGATGTGGAAGACCTCGGGATCCAGCTTCGGGAACAGGTACAGCGCTCCCCTGGCCTGCTGCGTGCTGACGCCGGGAATCGCGTTCAGCATGTCGTACGCCTTGTTGCGCTGCTCCAGCAGGCGACCGCCGGGCAGGATGAGGTCGTTGATGCTCTGGTAGCCGCCCAGCGCCGTCTGGATGGCGTGCTGCGCCGGCACGTTGGCGCAGAGCCTCATGTTGGCGAGCAGGTTGATGCCTTCGAGGTAATCCGAGGCATCCTTCTTCGGCCCGGAAATGCCCATCCAGCCCGCACGGTACCCGCAGACGCGGTAGGCCTTGGACAGCCCGCTGAACGTCAGGCACAGGACGTCGTCGCCGGTGAGGCCTGCCATGTTCACGTGAACGGCATCCTCGTACAGGATCTTCTCGTAGATCTCGTCGGCGAAGATGACCAGGCCGTGCTTTTCCGCCAGCGCCACGATCTTGCGCAGCGTGCTCTCCGGATACACGGCGCCGGTGGGGTTGTTCGGATTGATGACCACGATCCCCTTGGTGCGCGGCGTGATCTTTGCTTCGAGGTCCTCCAGGTCCGGCTGCCAGCCCGATTCCTCGTCGCAGAGGTAGTGGACGGGACGTCCGCCGGCCAGGGCCACCGAAGCCGTCCACAACGGATAGTCGGGGGTGGGGATCAGGATCTCATCGCCCTCTTCGAGCAGCGCCATGAGCGACATGGTGATGAGTTCACTCACGCCGTTGCCGAGGTAGATGTCGTCCACGTGGATGTTCTGGATGCCCCGGGTCTGGTAGTACTGCGAGACCGCCGTGCGTGCGGAAAAGATGCCTCGGGAGTCGCTGTAGCCCTGGGCATGCGGCAGGTGGCGGATCATGTCCACCAGGATCGCGTCCGGCGCTTCAAAGCCGAAGGGCGCGGGGTTTCCGATGTTCAGTTTGAGGATCCGGTGACCCTCCGCCTCCATCTGCTGGGCGGCCTGAAGAATCGGTCCACGGATGTCGTAAAGGACATTATGAAGCTTGGTGGACTGCTTGAATTCTGCCATCCATCAAATATGCCATATGCGGGATGCGCTTCCGGGGAGACTTGGCTCACATGCGACGGAGGGTGCCGGGTCCCCGCGGGGATCCGGCAGCCGCCGTCGAGGTTCGGTTCCTGAGGAAAGTCGCTGGGCGGAGTTGCCCTACTTGACGATCCCCTTGTCCTTGAGCCAGCCGGCAGCTGCATCCTTGGCGTTCTGCTTCTGGGTGCCGCTGACAGCACGGTTGAGGTTGATGAGGTCTTCCGTCGTGAGGATCCGGGACACCCCGTTCAGGGCTTCCTTGGCCTGGTCGGTCACCTTGGCGGTGTTGTACAGGGGCAGCACCTGCTGGGCCTTGAAGTTGTTCTTGGGGTCTTCCAGGACCACGAGGTCGTTGTCGGCAATCGACGGCGTTGTGGTGTAGATGTCGGCCACCTGGACTTCATCCGTCAGGAGGGCCTGCAGTGTCAGATTGCCGCCGCCGTCGCTGAACGGCTTGAGCGCCTTGAGTTCGCAGTTGTAGTTCTTCTTGAGCCCCGGGAACCCGTAGGCGCGCGTTTCGAACGTGGCGGGCGCTGCCATGGTGAAGTCCTTGCAGACCTTGGCCAGGTCCTCGATGGATTTCAGCTGGTGCTTCTCTGCCGTGGCCTTGGTCACCACCATCGCGTCCTTGGACTCGGCCTTGGCCGCCTCCAGCACCGCGAGGCCCTCCGGCAGCTTCTCCGGCAGGGCCTTGTAGACGTCCTCCGCCGCAACTTCCGGGGCCTCGGCGTCCACGTGCGAGAGCAGGTTCCCCGAGTAGTCCGGCACGACGTCCACGGAACCGTCCTGCACAGCCTTGAAGTAGATCTCACGGGAGCCGATATTGGGCTTGGTGGTGGCCTTGATGCCGGCCGCGTTCAGTGCCCCGGCGTAGATTTCGGCGATGACCTGGCTCTCGGGGAAGTCAGCGGAGCCGACAACCAGTGAACCGCCGCCCGTCGCGCCGCCGGCGGTGGTGGTCGGTGACGTCAGCGGATCACCGCCGCCGCAAGCCGTGAGCGCCAGGGCCATGCCAACACCTGCGGCCAGGCCGCCCAGGCCGCGGCGGGTGACAGTCGTGTTGATGGGGTGCTTCATGGGGTGCCTCCTTGAACAGCGGCCGTCGCGGGTGCGGCAGCCGTGAGAGTGGTGGCGGCCTTGCGGCCGCCCTTGGGACCGGTGCTCAGTCCGGGTGAAACCAGCAGCCTCTGGGCCGCTGCGAGGACGAGGTCGACGGCGATCGCCAGGCCGGCGATCAGCAGCGAACCGGCCAGCATCCTGGGGAAATCCTGAAGGACCAGGCCGTCGAAGAGGTACCGTCCGAGTCCCCCGAGCGGGAGGTACGCCACGACCGACACCGTCGCGATCACCTGCAGCACGGCGGTGCGGATGCCCCCGAACATCACCTGGAGGCCGTTGGGCAGCTCCACCCTGAAGAGGATCTGCAGTTCCTTCATGCCCATGGCGCGCGCGGCGTCCACGACTGTTTCGTCGACGCTGGAGATTCCGGCGTAGGTGCCCGCCAGCAGCGGCGGGACCGTGAGGATCACCAGCGCCCACACCGGCGGCATGAGGCCGCTGCCGGCAATGAGCGCGAAGAGCACCAGCAGGCCCAGCGTTGGCAGGGCACGGAGTGCTCCGGCCACGGCTACGGCCGCGACCCTCCCCCGCCCGGTATGGCCGATATAGAGCCCGACAGGCACGGCGATCGCCGCGGCGATGACCAGCACGAGGCCGCTGTACTGCAGGTGCTCGAGCAGCCGCGTGGCGATGCCAGAACTCCCCGCCCAATGGCTTGGGTCGGCGAGCCACTCAAAGGTTTCGGTGAAAATACTCATGGCCGCGCCCCCGCATGGACCTGCGCATCGGCGATGTACTCCGCGCCTGTGACCGGCTCGGCGCGGGAGGCCGCTGCCGATGCCCGGGTCCACGGCGTGAGCAGCCGCTCCAGGAGGACCAGGACGGCGTCCATCAGGAGCGCGAGCAGCAGAATGGCGACGATGCCCACCACTACCTCGGTGACGAAGGTCCGCTGCAGCCCGTCCGTGAAGAGGATCCCCAGGTTCCCCACGCCCAGCAGCGCGGCAACGCTCACCAGCGAGATGTTGCTGACGGACACCACCCGCAGTCCGGCAAACAGGACGGGAAGGGAGAGGGGCAGATCAATGGACAGGAAGCGTGCCGCGGGTTTGTAGCCCATGGCCACCGCCGCCTGCCGAAGGTCGTCATCGACCGAATCGAAGGCGTCCATGGCAGCCCGCACCAGCAGCGCCACCGCGTAGATGGTCAGGGCAACGATGACGTTCAGGGGGTCCAGGATCCGCGTTCCCAGCAGGGGCGGCAGGATGATGAAGAGTGCCAGCGACGGGATGGTGTAGAGCAGCGACGTGAACGTGGTCACGACCGACCTGAGCACAGGGTGGCGGCGGGAGACCTGGGCCAGCGGAATGGAAATCAACAGCCCCAGGACCATCGGCACCAGGGCAAGGACCAAGTGCTGGCCCGCTCGCTCGAAGACCATGCCGCTGTTCGCCAGGAACCAGTCCATCAGAGTGCATCCTGCCGGACCCGGCGGGCGGATTCGATGACGGCGAGCACTTCCGCCGCCTCGATCACACCGGCGACCCTGCCGTCACCGTCCACCGCCACCCCCAGCCCGGACGGCGAGGACAGGGCGGAATCCAGCGCCCGGCGCAGGGTATCCCCGGGCCGGAACAGCGACCCTCCCGGGATGAGGTCGGAACCCGAGCCGGGGCCTTCCCAGCCCAGGGGCCGGGACTCGGCGTCCACGACGAGGCGCCAGCCGCCGGCGTTTCCCCGGGCGTCGACGTCGGTGCCGCCGTCGGCGTTCCCGCCGCGGGTGACCGTCGGCACCGGGTGGATGGCCACGCCGTCGGCCGCCGAAAACCCCAGGTGCCTGAACCCGCGGTCCCGGCCCACGAACGATGCCACGAACTCGTTGGCCGGCGCGCGCAGGATTTCCTCCGGAGTCGCGTACTGGGCTAGCTTGCCGCCGACGGCGA
>NZ_JBDGML010000048.1:0-40788 GCF_057655195.1 Arthrobacter sp. Soil_N43 | reverse complement strand
CCTCGGGCAGCCCTCCCACCATGAAAGTCAGCGTGCCTGCCTCGGCTCCCACCACGCCGCCGGAGACCGGCGCGTCCACCGAGCGGTGCCCGGCGTCGAGGGCCAGCCTGGCCGCTTCCCTGGCCTCATCGACGTTGATGGTGGAGCAGTCAAGGAACATGGTGTTCGGGCCTGCAGCTGCCAGCAGTCCGGGCTGTCCCTCCGCGCCCCGGTAGGCGTCCAACACGTGCTGTCCGCTGGGGAACATGGTGAGGACCACGTCCGCTCCCGCCACGGCCTCGGCGGCGCTGCCGACAGTGGGCACGCCGTGCTCACGGGCGGCGTCCAGGGCCGCGGGCACGACGTCGAATCCTGCCACGGTGTAGCCGGCCTTGACGAGGTTGACCGCCATGGGTCCGCCCATGTGCCCCAGCCCCAGGAACGCAATGTGCTCCTTCCTGGCCTCTGCACTGCTGGCCGCAGAATCGTCTGCGGCTCCCGCAACGTCCGGTGTCGCTTCGTCAGGCATGATCGGTCTCCCTTTCCAACAGAACCAGTTCCCTGTCCCCCAGCGGGGCGAAGTACCGCTCGACGTCGTCCGCGTGCACTTCCGGCAGCGTGGGCGGCCGCCACTGCGGCGAGCGGTCCTTGTCCACCACTTGGGCGCGGATCCCTTCACGGAAGTCATGTCCGCTCAGGCAACGCAGGCCCACCCGGTATTCCTGCGCCAGGGCCTCGTCCAGGCTCAGCTCCCCGGCCCGGCGCAGCGATGCCAGGGCCACCTTCACCGCCGTGGGCGATTTCGCCTCGATGGTATCCGCGGCCTCGGCCGCCTCACCTCCGGCGGCCCGGAGCCTCCGGAGGATTTCGCTGGCGTCGTCGGCCGCGTAGCAGGCGTCGATCCAGTCCCGCTGCGCCTCCAAAGCGGATACGGGCGGCTTCTCTGCGAAGCGCCCGACGGCGGCTTCCGCGGTTTCGCTTTCCAGCGCCGCCGCCAGCTCAGCGAGCCTGCCGGACGGAACAAAGTGGTCCGCAAGGCCCAGGAACAGCGCGTCGGCTCCGCTCAGATGTGCTCCGGTCAGGGCCGCATGCGTGCCGGCCTCCCCCGGTGACCGCGCGAGCAGCAGAGTGCCGCCGACGTCGGGCACAAATCCGATGGTGGTTTCCGGCATTCCGGTCCTGGTCCGCTCGGTGACGACGCGCACGGAACCATGGGCGGAGATGCCCACGCCGCCGCCCAGGACCAGCCCGTCCATGAACGCCACATACGGCTTGGGGTAGCGGGAAATGAGTGAGTTCAGCCGGTATTCCGCCTGCCAAAAATCGGCGGTCTCCTGCCCGCCCGCGAGGATGTCGCGGTAAATGGCCACGATATCCCCGCCGGCGCACAAGCCCCGCTCACCGGAACCCTGCACCAGAACGGTTGCCACGCCGTCGTCGTCCGCCCAGGCGGCGAGCCGCTCCAACATGGCGGCCACCATGCCGGCGTTGAGCGCGTTGACCGCCTTTGGGCGGTTCAGCGTGATGACGCCGACGCGGCCGCGCTGCTCGAACAGCACCTCATCCGTGGGACCCTCTATCGTTTCAGCAGTCATCAGCTTCCTTCCGGCATGATGAAGCTGGCGCCCTGGCGGATACCGGAGGGCCAGCGGGTGGTCACGGTCTTGGTCTTGGTATAGAAGCGGAAGGCATCGGCGCCGTGCTGGTTGAGGTCGCCAAAGCCTGACGCCTTCCACCCGCCGAACGTGTAGTAGGCAATGGGCACCGGGATGGGCACGTTGATTCCCACCATGCCCGCCTGGACCCGGCTGGCGAAGTCGCGGGCCGCGTCCCCGTCGCGGGTGAAGATGGCCACGCCGTTGCCATACTGGTGCTCGCTGCAGAGACGGAGGGCTTCGCCGTAGTCCGAAGCGCGAAGGACACTGAGCACCGGGCCGAAGATCTCCTCCTTGTAGATCTTCATGTCCTTGGTGACGTTGTCGAAGAGGGTGGGCCCGATCCAGAAGCCGCCCTCGTAGCCGTCGACGGTGAGCCCGCGGCCGTCGGCCACCAGCGTCGCGCCGTCGTCGACGCCGGACTGGATGTAGTTTTCGATCCGCTCCTTGGCAGCTCCCGCTACCACCGGCCCGAAGTCCGAGTCCTTGTCCAGGCTGTGGCCGACCTTCAGGTGCTTGACCCGGTCTTCCAGCTTGGCAACCAGGGCGTCGGCGGTGTTCTTGCCCACGGGAACCGCCACGGAGATGGCCATGCAGCGTTCCCCGGCGGATCCGTACCCGGCGCCGATGAGGGCGTCGGCAGCCATGTCCAGATCGGCGTCAGGCATGATCACCATGTGGTTCTTGGCGCCGCCGAAGCACTGGGCACGCTTGCCGTGGGCGGCGGCGGTTGCGTAGATGTACTGGGCGATGGGTGTGGAGCCCACAAAGCCGATGGCCTTGACGCGCGGGTCCTCAAGGAGCGCATCCACGGCTTCCTTGTCGCCGTTGACCACGTTGAAGACGCCGTCCGGCACGCCGGCCTCCGTATAGAGCTCGGCCAGCCGGAGGGGCACTGACGGGTCACGTTCGGAGGGCTTGAGGATGAAGGCGTTGCCTGCGGCAAGCGCCGGTCCGGACTTCCACAGCGGAATCATGGCAGGGAAGTTGAACGGCGTGATCCCGGCAACCACGCCCAGCGGCTGGCGCAGGGAATGGACGTCAATGCCGGAGCCGGCGCTGTCAGAGAACTCGCCCTTGAGCAGGTGCGGCGCCCCGGCGGCGAATTCCACCACTTCAATGCCGCGCTGAATGTCCCCCTTTGAATCCGCGACGGTCTTGCCGTGCTCCGAGGACAGCAGCCTGGCAAGCTCGTCCAGGTTCTCGTTCACCAGGTCCACGAACTTGAGCAGGATGCGCCCGCGCCGCTGGGTGGTCATGGCCCCCCACTCCGGCTGGGCCTTCTCTGCGCTGCCAATGATGTTGCGGACTTCCTCCGCGCTCGCGAGCGGAAGCCTGGCCTGCACCTCCCCGGTACAGGGGTCATAAACGTCGCTGAACCGGCCGGAGGTACCGTCAATCCTGTGGCCGTCAACGTAGTGGGACAGTTCGCGCACCATGATGGAATGCTCCTTTGCATGTGACCCAGGTCATCTTGGAGCTGAATATACTCGGACTTCCTACTAAATTCCAGAGTCCGAAGTCCGCACCAAGTGACCCTGGTCTGCGGGCACTGCCCCGTTGCGCCCCGTTCATCCCGGGCCCAAGTTCGGTAAGTTAGGAACTGTGAAGATAGCTACCTGGAATGTGAACTCGCTGCGTGCCCGTGCCGACCGTGTGGAGGCTTGGCTGCAGCGCTCTGACTGCGATGTCCTTGCCATCCAGGAAACCAAGTGCAAGGACGACAACTTCCCGTGGGAGCTGTTCGAACGGATGGGCTACGAGGTGGCCCATTACGGCCTCAACCAGTGGAACGGCGTGGCGATTGCCTCCCGGGTTGGACTCGAGGACGTCGAACGCGCCTTTGTGGACCAGCCCGTATTCGGCAAGGCAGGTTCGGACCCCATTCAGGAAGCCCGTGCCATGGCCGCCACATGCGGCGGCGTCCGGGTCTGGAGCCTGTATGTCCCCAACGGCCGGGCCCTGGACGACGAGCACATGCCCTACAAGCTCAAGTGGCTGGACGGCCTAAAGAACCAGGCCGCCGGCTGGATCGCCGAAAACCCCGAGGCGCAGATCGCCCTGATGGGTGACTGGAACATCGCACCCACGGACGACGACGTCTGGGACATCGACTTGTTCCTGACGCAGGGCCTGACCCACGTCAGCGAACCGGAACGCGCCGCCTTCCGCGCCTTCGAGCAGGTCGGATTCTCGGACGTGGTGCGCCAATACACCCCGGGTCCCGGCGTCTACACGTATTGGGACTACACGCAGCTGCGCTTTCCCAAGAAGGAAGGCATGCGGATTGACTTCATCCTGGCTTCGCCTGCCCTTGCCACCCGGGTCACCGGCGCCTCCATTGACCGTGAGGAACGCAAAGGCAAAGGTGCCTCCGACCACGCGCCCGTGCTCTTGGAGCTGGCCGACTGATGAGGGCTGAACACTCATGACGGGCAGCCTCTACCGCGGGCAGGCCGGGTTGCCGTTCTCGTCCACGCTGCGGGTCTACGAGCCCCTGGACGCTTTCCCCGAGGACCAGCGTCCGGCGCTCAAGGCTGCCGGTGAGCGGGCGGTGTCCCGCGCTGCCGTCGAGAACGCCGAGCTGCTGGCTTCCCTGGGGCGGATCACCCGGCCCGGCGGCGATCCGTTCCCGACCGGCCGGACCGATCTGGTGCGGGTCATGCGCCACCTTGGGCTGCCGGCCCCGGACGAATCCAAGGATTCGGACGCTGCGGATGCCGACGGCGACGCCCTCCTCTATTGCCCCAGCCAGCTAGTGCTGCGGGCCGGGCTGGCCGCCAATGCGCTGATGGAGGGCATCCACGGACCGCTGGCTGAACTGCTGATTCCGGAAGAGCAGCGGGACCGGCACCAGGAGCGGATCGACCTCGTCAGCGCCCGCGAAGGTGCCACCCGGGTCCACACCCGGGCATCCACCTGGGGCATCCCGTTCAGCTGGTTCTCGCTGTTCTTGGAGTCGGACCCCCAGGAAGTGGTCGAGGCCGGGGGCCGGATCCTCACTGTCCGGGTTCTGGCGCCGATTACCGAGGCCCTCGACCGGGTGCGCTACGCCGTGGCCAACCTCGCGCTGGCCGCGCCGGATCTCGACATGCTTGACGACCTCACCCAGCTCACCGAGTGGCTGGAACTGTTCCACGCGGAGTCCATGGTGGAGCTGGATTACGGTGCCGTGGCGGACAAGGTGTATCCGGATGACTCCCCCATGGATGTCCGCCTTGGCATCGAGTGCCTCGCCGAGGGTGACATGACCGGCGCAGCCGCCGCCTACCGCCGGCTCGCGTCGCGGTGGATTCCCATCCGCCAACTGGCCCGGGCATCCTGATCCCTTGACCCGCGCTGCGTTTCGTTCCCGCTAAGACCTGGGCGGCGCCGTGGTGCGCCGCACGATCAGGCGGTGGGGCGCGACGGCGGACTGCACCGAGCCGGTGATGCCGAGGAGTTCATCCAGGAGCATCTTCGTCCCCAGTTCCGCCTGTTCGTCCGGGCGCTGGCCCACGGTGGTCAAGCCCATGGCGTCGGAAAAGTCGTGGTCGTCGATGCCGATCACCGACAGGTCCTCGGGCACCCGGACCCCCACCCGTTGTGCTTCGAAAATGACGCCCATGGCCATCTCGTCGGAGGCACAGAAGATCGCGGTCGGCTTCGGGCCGGGCTGGCCCCACAGCCGGCGGAACGCTTCCTGGCCGCTGCGGAGTGTGAAATCGCCCCATTCGTCCCACTCCGGGCGGACCTCAAGCCCCGCCGCCGCCATCACGTCCTGGAACGCCAGGATACGGACGCGCGGGACGTCGAAGTTGAGGTCGGTTTCGTCGTCCCCGTGGAGCAGTGCGATGTCGCGGTGGCCCAGGTCGATCAGGTGCTTAACGGCGGTGGAGGCGGCCGCATAGTCGTCAATGCCGATATAGGCGCATTCCTCGACATGGCCACCCACCACCACCAGCGGAATGTCGATCTTCTGCAGGTGGTCAAGCTCGTCGTGGGACAACGCCATACACAGGACAAGGAGCGCATCGATCTGCTTGTAGACCATGGTCTTGCTGAAGAGCCGCTCACGGTGGCTGCCGTGACCGCCCAGGTTGAACAGGGACAGGTTGTACTGCCGGGCATGAAGCTCGCGGTCGGCCCCTTCAATGGCCTTGGAAAAAAACCAGCGGCTCACGAACGGCGCCAGCACGCCGATGGTCTTGGTACGGCCGGTTGCCAGGCCAGAGGCCGACGAGGACGCCACATAGCCCAGGGCGCCGGCAACTTCGAGGATTTTTGCCCGTGTTGCCGGCGAGACGCGCGGCAGGCCCCGCACGGCGCGTGACACCGTGGCAGTGGAAACCCCTGCGGCTGCCGCCACGTCCTCGATGCTCACACCGGAGTGGCCGCCGCGCTGAGCCCGGTCAGTTGTGCGCGCCACGGTGTCCCTTCAGAGGCCTGCTGCAGATTTCCGCCATCTCATTCTCCCAACGGCAAGAAACCATTTTAGTCTGGGCCTGCGTGTGTCAGTTGCGCCGCGTGGCGGTGCGTGCCGGAAGGCGCCTGCGGAGCCTGATCATCCCGTAGAGCGCCAGCAGGATGGCCAGCAGACCGAGCGCCCAGCCCAAGGCAGGCTGGGCGGTCAGCTCCATCCAGACGGTGACGACGAGCAGCACCACAGCCCAAAAGCCCAGGAATCCGATGATGATGTCGAAGTCCTCGCCGGAACGGACATGCTTATGCCCGAGCCCTGCTGCCGGCTTCTTGCCCTGCGGTGCTGCTCCGTCCGTCACTTGACTGCACCCGCCGTCAGGCCGGCCACAATCTTGCGCTGGAACACCAGCACCAGAATCACCAGTGGAATGGTGACAATGGTGCCTGCCGCCATGATGGCCGTGTAGGGGATCTGCTGGGGCTGTGCACCGGCGAAGTTGGCAATGGCCACCGTTACCGGCTGCGTTGCGTCGCTGGACAGCTGGCTGGCGATCAGGAACTCGTTCCAGGAGGAGATGAACGCCAGGATAGCCGTGGTGAAGATGGCCGGAGCCGCCAGCGGCATGATGACTTTCCGGAACGCCTGCCCCTGCGTGCAGCCGTCAACACGTGCCGATTCCTCGAGCTCCCACGGCATTTCGCGGAAGAAGGACGTCATCGTGTACACGGTCAGCGGCAGCACGAACGAGATGTTCGGGATGATCAGCGCCTGGTAAGTGCCCATCCACCCGATGTTGGTGAACAGCTGGAACAGCGGCGTGATCAGGGCCACGCCGGGGAACATGGAGGCGCCAAGGATGAAGCCGAGGACAAGGAACTTGAACCTGAAGTTCAGCCGGGCCAGGGCGTAGGCGGCGAAAACGCCGATCAGCAGCGAGATGGCCGTGACCACCACGCCGATGAAGATGCTGTTCAGGAGCGCCTGTCCAAACCTGTTGCCGAAGGACGTATCGAACGCTGTGATGAAGTTATCCAGCGTGACATGCGTTGGGAGAATCGACGTGTCGTACGTGAAACCGACCTCGCGGAACGCGACGACGACCATCCAGTACGCCGGTGCCAGGCACCAGATCAGGATGACGGCCGCACTGATGTACGTACGGCCCTGCGCCCATTTTTCCTTGTTCTGCGCCGCGCGGCGGCCCCTGTCCTGCTCTGCGCGGAGGGCTGTGCCGGTGCTCATTTCTTCCCCTTACCGGTGGCGCCGCTTTGCTCCACAACGTTCGCCCCAAGGAAGCGGACAAAGATGAAAGCGACCAAAAAGATGATGATGAAGGTAATGGTGGACAACGCCGCCGCCGAGTTGAACCCTTGCCGGATCTGGTTGATGACAAGGATGGACAACGTGGTGGTGTTGTTCGCACCGCCGGTGAGGATGTACGGCAGGTCGAACATGCGCAGCGCATCCAGTGTGCGGAAGAGGATGGCCACCATCAGGGCCGGTTTCACCAGCGGCAGGGTAATCATGCGGAACCGTTGCCAGGCGCTGGCCCCATCCACCTTGGCTGCCTCATAGACTTCGGCCGGGATCATCTGCAGGCCTGCCAGGATCAGCAGCGCCATGAAGGGCGTCGTCTTCCACGTGTCGGCGATGATGACCGCCCACTTGGCCGGCCACTCGCTTCCGGTCCACAGGATGGAAGCGTTGAAGATCTTGTTGGCAATGCCCTGGAAGTCGAAAATGAACAGCCACAGCTGGGCCGTCACGGCGGTGGGGATGGCCCACGGCACCAGGACGGCGGCGCGAA
This sequence comes from Arthrobacter sp. Soil_N43, assembly GCF_057655195.1. Classification (NCBI taxonomy): domain Bacteria; kingdom Bacillati; phylum Actinomycetota; class Actinomycetes; order Micrococcales; family Micrococcaceae; genus Arthrobacter; species Arthrobacter sp. Soil_N43. Next base: position 32,945 of record NZ_JBDGML010000048.1, on the reverse strand, counting down.
CGAGGCTCCGGCCCTTGAAGCTCCGGGCCATGATCATGGCCATCCAGAAACCAAGGACGGTCTCCAGAGCGACCGTGATGATCGTGAAGATGAAGGTGGTCTGGGTCGCGGACCAGAACTGCGCTCCCAAGGTTCCGGGAGGACAGGCAACGGTCCCGCCGTCGGGCGTACCGCACTGCTGCGCGATCCAGTTGACGTAGTTCTGGATGCCTGCCGGGCCGCCTGCAGTGAAGAGGCCGGTGGCAGGATCGAGCCCTGCGTCCTTCTGGAAGGACATCACGATGGCGCTGATGATCGGGTAAACGATCACCACGGCCAGCGCGATGATGGTTGGGGCAAGCAGCCAGGAGGCCCATTTGCCCTGGCTGAGGATCTGGTTGTCCTCACCCACGCCCTTGGGCCCGTGGTGGATCGGGGTACCGCCCGACGCCGGTGTCTTGACCGGCGTCGGGCCTACTTCGGTTGCCATGGCTGGACTACGATCCCGCACCGGCGGTTTCGATGGACTTCTGCATGTCAGACAATGCCTGGTCCACCGACTTCTCACCCTTGAGTGCTGCGTAGGAGTTCTCTTGGATGGCCTGCGTGACGGCCGGGTAGAAGGGCGTCACTGGGCGCGGCACGGCGTTCTCGATGGCAGTCTTGAGCGTAGGCAGGTACGGAAGCTGCTTCACCAGTGCGGCGTCATCGTAGAGGTTAGCCAGCACGGGCGCGAGCGAACCCTTGACGGCATAGAACTTCTGGTTTTCCTCCGAAGCGATGTATTTGATGAAGTCGATTGCCGTGGCCTTGTTCTTGGAGTAGACGCTGATGGCTGCGCTGTGGCCGCCCAGCGAGGAGGCGCCGGGGCCGTCCGTCCCCGGAAGAGGGGCCACACCGAACTTGTCCTTCACCTTCGACGAGCCTTCGGTTGACATGAGGCTGTATGCGTAGGGCCAGTTCCGGTGGAACAGCAGGTTGCCGGACTGGAAAGCACGGCGGCCCTCCTCTTCCTGGTACGTGATGGCTTCCTTCGGGATATTGCCGTCCGCGAACGCCTTCACAAGGTTCTCAAGACCGGCCTTGGCCTCGGGTGTGTTCAGGCTCGGCTTGCCGTCCTTGTCGAGAACGGAGCCGCCGGCAGAGTTGATGGCCTCGGCAGCGTTGACCGTGAGGCCTTCGTATTGCTTGTACTGGCCGGCGAAGCAGCCGATCTTGTTCTCCTTGGCGATGGAGCACATCTGGATCATTTCGTCCCAGGTCTTGGGCGGGGTCGGCACGAGATCCTTGCGGTAGTAAAGCATGCCGCCGTCAGATTCTTTAGGGGTCGCGTAGAGGGTTCCCTTGTACGTCGCAGCATCCACTGTCGGCTTGAGCATGGCGGACGTGTCGATTGCCATCTTGTCCTTCAGCGGCTGCAGCCAGCCCTTCGCGGCAAACTCTGCCGTCCAGACGACGTCCACGCTTACGACGTCGTAGTTGGCGTCCTTGGCCTGGAAATGCTGGACCAGGTCATCGTGCTGCTGGTCTGCTTGGTCGGTCTGCTCCTTGAAGGTCACTTTCTCGTTGGGGTGGGCGGCGTTCCACTTTTCGATCATGGGACGGACCACGCTGTTGTTGTCCTTGCCCTGCACGTACGTGATGGGACCGCGGCCGTCGAGACCGTTGGCTGCGTCACCGCCACCGGCTGTGGTACCGCCCCCGCCACCGCCGCCACAGGCGGACAGCGTCAGGGCGAGAACGCCGGCGGTAGCGACCGGCAGTAAGAATTTGCGGGTTTTCATTGGCAAAGAACTCCTCGCTGAGTGACAAAGAAAAGTCGTTAGGTGCGGTTGTTGTGGTGACAGTCACACTAGTAACGTTGCGGAAAGAAATGCAAGCGTTTACACCTAATTGTTACCGGAGAGGCAACCATGAGCCATCGCCCCATTTCAACGCCCGGTTCTGACATAGAGGCGTGGTGGGCCAGCGCCGTCGTCTATCAGATCTACCCGCGCTCCTTCGCGGACGCCAACGGAGACGGCATGGGCGATCTGCGCGGTGTGACCGCGCGGCTGCCCTATCTGAAGAAACTCGGCGTCGACGCCGTCTGGCTGTCACCGTTCTACAAGTCCCCGCAGGCGGACGCAGGGTATGACGTCGCCGACTACCGCCAGGTGGACCCGATGTTCGGCAGCCTGGACGACTTTGACGAGATGTTGCGGAAAGCTCACGGCCTCGGCGTAAAAGTGATTGTGGACCTGGTGCCGAACCACACCTCCGACGAACATGTGTGGTTCCGCGAGGCTCTGGCCGCGGACCCGGGATCGGCTGCCCGGGAACGTTACATCTTCAGGCCCGGGAAGGACGAAGTGGAGGGCTCCGGTGACGGGAACATCGCCCCGAACAACTGGAAGTCCATCTTTGGCGGCCCGGCCTGGACCCGGACCACCAACGCGGACGGCACGCCGGGCCACTGGTACCTGCACCTGTTCGATACCAAACAGCCGGACCTCAACTGGGAGAACCCCGAGGTGTGGGAGGAGATGCGGTCCGTGATCCGGTTCTGGCTGGACCGCGGCGTGGACGGCTTCAGGGTGGACGTGGCGCACGGAATGGTCAAGGAGGCCGGGCTGCCGGACTGGGACGGCGTGGCTGCCATGGTGGAAGGCTCAGCGGACGCCCGGCACCTCCCGGATGCCCCCGGCGCCCACCCGGAATCAGTCGAGCCGCACACAGCCCACCACGCCAGCCTTGCGGCCGGAAGCGCCGGCGCAGATGACGCCGCCCGGGGCAAAGTCTCCGTGCTGGACGCTCCGGAAGAGGGCACTCAGCATCAACCGGTGTCTCCGCTGTATCCGCCGTCGCCCTTCTTTGACCAGGACGGTGTCCATGACGTCTACCGGGACTGGAACCGTGTACTGGCGGAGTACGACGGAGACCGCATGCTCGTGGCTGAAGCCTGGGTGGAACCCGCGGAACGGCTGGCACGGTACATCCGCAAGGACGAAATGCACCAGGCGTTCAACTTTGACTTCCTGCTCGCCGGCTGGGACGCCGGGCGCATGGCGGTGGCCATCGAGGAGTCGCTCGAGGCTGCCGCTTCGGTTGGCGCCCCGACAACGTGGGTGCTGAGCAACCATGACACCGTCCGCCACCCGACCCGTTTCGGGTTGTCCGATCCCACGACCTTCCCGAAGGGCATTGCCGCGGAGGACGAGCAGCCGGACGCGGCCCTGGGCCTCGCCCGTGCGCGGGCGGCCACCCTCGTATCGCTTGCCCTCCCCGGCTCGGCCTACCTCTACCAAGGGGAGGAACTGGGCCTTCCGGAACACACCACTGTGCCCGCGGATGCGCGCCAGGACCCCACATTCTTCCGCACAAATGGCGTGGAACGCGGGCGCGACGGCTGCCGCGTCCCCCTGCCGTGGAAGTCAGACGAACCCGGCTTCGGATTCGCCGAGGCATACACAGCCACGGGGTCGACAACTGCCGGCGCACCGGCCAGGCCGTGGCTTCCCCAGCCGGACTCGTTCGGCGGGCTCGCGGCGGACAGGCAGGAAGGTGTCGAAGGTTCCACGCTCGAGCTGTACCGCTCGGCGCTGTCCCTGCGACGGAGCCACGGACTGGGCTCGGGCACGTTCTGCTGGGCCGACATGCACGATCCGGAACTGGGTGTGCTGGCCTTTCAGAACCGGGACGTCCTCGTAATGGCGAACATGGGGACCGGGCCTACGCCCGTCCCGGACGGCTACCGGGTGGTTCTGTCGAGTGCCGCGGAAACAGGGTCAGGAGCCGGGTCAAACGCGGACGGGGCCGTCATTGCACCGAACAGCGCGGCCTACCTGTTGGCCGGGTAGGCCCAACCAAGAGGTGTGCCGCCAAAACCGACAGAGCGCCGCGTGCCCTAAGGACGCAGCACTCTGTCGGTGATGGGACGGGCCGTAGGACTACTTGCCACCCTTGAGGAGTCCGGCAAGCTTGGCCCAGAAGCCCTTGACCTTATCGGTAAAACCGCCGGCGAGTTCCTTGGCGTTGCCGGCTGCGTCGCTCGCCGCTTCCTTTACATTGGCGGCAACGTCCCCTGACAGGATTTCCTTGACGTTCCCGGCTGCCTGTCCGGCAAACTCCTTGACGTGTTCTGCTGTCCCGCCCGCCAAGACTTTAACGTTTTCGGCGGCGCCGCCTGCAAATTGCTTGGCGTGGCCCACAGCGTTCTCGAGTCCGTCCTTCGCAGCGTGGTTTCCTGTTACTTCTTCGCGCACAGTGTTCTCCCTTGTCGACGGCTTGGCCGGGTTGTTGGCCTCGGCGGCGGGCCGTGGTGACCTGCGGCCACAACGTGCCCTCGCCTTCAAACTAGGCGCCGGGATGACCCGAAGGCAAAGGCCCACGCCGGGCAGGACATGCAGAGGTCACAATCAGCGGACGCGCTCCGCACGGCTGAAGCGGGTGCGGGCCCCGGCAGCGATGTGCACGAGCACGGGTGTTTTTTGGCCGACAACCTCATCCAGGGCGCCGACAAGGGCAGCCGCGTCCTCCGCGAGAAGGTGCGGCGCCACACCAGACCGCGGGTGAAGGCGGATCTTAAGCGCAGGCTGCCCGCGGACTTCGTAGGTGCTGACCGTGGCACTGGCGAGGTCGGGACGTTCGGCAAGCGCGTTCTTGAGAGACTGCTCCGCCACACCGCTGCCGATGCGGACGTCCCCCGGTACGCCGCCGGGGTCCTCGGCGGCCAGCAACAGCCCTGACCGCCCCTTTCCCTGCTGGGCGACCCACGCCACCATGAGCCCTATCAGCAGGACGAGGACCAGTGAGAGGACGATCCAGAGCCAGCTCTCTTGCCGGCCCGGGAACGTTGTCCCGTCGAAAAGCCGGTTGACGCCGTCCCTGACACCCCCGGACCAGGACTGCCACCACGAACCCACAGCGGGAACGGTGGCCAGCAGCACGAGCAGGACACCCACAGCCATGAGCTTGAGGCCGAGGATCCCGATGAGGATCCTGTTGAGCAGGCGCGGAGTGCTGTTCATGCCCCGATCACCCCGGACTCCGCCAGGTTGACCCGGACTGCGGGGAGGGGAATGGGCGCCATGGCACGGAGTTCGTCCTCGACGGCCTCACGGACCGCATTCTCACTGACCGGAACACCGGACGTGGGGCGCACGTTCACCACCGCCTGGCGCTGGGAAACCACCACCATGACCTGCTCCGGTGTGACGTTGGCCGCCAGGCGTGCCCGGCGGGCGAGGGCGGACGCTATGACTTCGTCGTCCACCACCACAGCGATGCGGGGCTCTTCGAGCAAATGCCTCGCCCTGCGTCCGGGCAGTATGGCACTGAGGAAGAAGAACAGGCCGGCCGCCGTCACGACCGCACCCGTGACGCCCAGCAGGAGCGGCGGGACGCCATTCGGCAGCGCAGCGATCCGTTCGGCCGCCGTTTGGGGGTCAATGAGCCAGGGAGGCTGGCCGATCGCCCGGACTGCCGATTCAAGGAGGGCATATAGGGAGACGAGGACCACGAGGACGGCGGCAAGGCTGGCCGCTGCGGCACGCGAGGAGTGGGTTTCCCGGTGGAGGACGCGGCGCATGTCGAATGATCCGGCATTCACGGGACCGGCGGCATCGCCCGGGTCTCCATCCGCCGGATTCTGCCGTTCGATGACTGAGCTCAACGTACCCGGCCCCTTTCCGTGACGTGCGCGCCGCTGATGCGGATATCCACCCTGCTCAGACGTGCGCCGCTAAGTTCCGTGACGGTGGTGAGGATTTCGGACCTGGCTGCAATGGCCCGCTCCCGGATGGAGCCGCCAAAAGCCGGCACCCTGCCAGGATCGCGCACGACGGCCGTCAGGGAAGGGATTTTGATTGGAGTGACGAGGGACAACGCCAGCAGGCCGTCGTCGTCCGACCAATCCGCACGGACGTCGTGCGGAGGAATCCCCAGGGCCGCACCGGCCGCCGCCTTCGCCAGGCTCGTCAGGGCCTGGGTGCTGATCCTGTTGTGACCGCTGTAGAGCCGGCTGGGAGTCGCTTCGGCTTCCGCGCTCATGACGAGGAGCGCCGGCCGCTCAGGGCATCGATGACGCTGCGCAGGTCCAGTTTCCCTTCTGCGGCGCGGCCCAGGAGGGCGCCAACGCCCATGAAGAGCAGGGCCACCAGGAATCCCCACAGACCGAACTGGAGCGACATGAAGGCCACGAACGCGCCGATTCCGATTCCCACGACCGTCAGGCTCACAGGATCGCCTCCCTCTCAGGTGCTGCCGCCGGCCCCGCTGGCTTCACCGGCGGCGCGATGTAGACATCATTGATTTCGACGTTCACTTCGATGACCTGGAGTCCGACAAGCTTCTCAACTGCCGAATAGACGGCAGCCCGAACCTGGTTGGCCAGAGAGTGCAGCGGGGTGCCGTAGGTTGCGACGAGGGTGATATCAACAGCAACCTGGGTCTCGCCCACCTCGGCATGCACGCCGGCGGCGTGGTCGGAGCTGCCCACCGCGTCCCGGATGGCCCCCAAAGCCCTGGATGAGCCCGTCCCCAGGGAGTAGACGCCCGGCACAGCCCGGGCCGCGATTCCGGCCACCTTGGCGACCGCTGTTTCAGAAATGACTGTGCGTCCGCCGCCGGCAGCCTGGCCGAGGGCCGTTTGCGTGCGGATGCCGGCAGGATCCGGATTCTCGTATTCCATCAGGCGCTCCCCTTCTGTTGAACTCAACCCTATCCCCTAGGTCGGACAACGTCAGGGGTGGCGCGGGCACGATTCGCCTATCGGATCCCCGCGCCGGGCCTAGGCGCAGTTAGTGGCCAGCCATTGGTTCACGGGGGCGATGGCCTCCTGGAACTTGCCGCTCGAATAGACGGTCTGGTCGCTCAGACCCGCCACCGCCACCTCATTCAGCCTGGCGAAGTCTGCCTTGATCGAGTCAGGAACGCGCTCCGCCGTTTCGCTGAGCTCGGCCTTCTTTTGCTCAAGCTCCGCGGTCTTCCCCTGGGCCGCGGACATTGGCAGCAGCGAGGCGCCGGTGGCCTGCTCTGCGATGGTCTTGCATGCTTCGGCTGCTGTGGCGAAGCCGCCAAAAGCGCCGGACGGCGTGCTTGTCTCCGGTGCTGCAGCCGGGCTGCTCGCGGCGCCGGAATCGGTGGAGGACGACGGCGCACTGCCGGCCGAAGGGGCGCTGCAGGCGGTAAGTGCCACTGCGGCGAAGAGAGTGGTGGCGGTCAGCGTGCGGGCAAAGTGTTTCACAGTTCACATTTCCTGGATCGGTTCGCCGCCAACAGGCGGCCTTGATTGGCCGGAGTAAAGCCGGCCGTATCCCCCGGCGTGCGAGTCTAGCCGCCACCGCGACATGCATTCCAAGTTGACAGGGCACGGTCCGCCGGTCCGGGGCGTGCGTCCATCGTGTGCCTATATAAGGAACGGCGGTCACATGCCCGCCGGCGCCACCAACGCAGCAGAGGCGCCCGGACGTGGTCCGGGCGCCTCCGCCGGTGTACTGCTATGCCGGCCTAATCACTGGCCTGCAGGTAAAACCTGGCTTTACTTGTAGAGGCCGTTGCCGCCAACGCTGACGTTGGTAGGCAGGTAGCCGAACGGGCCGAGGCCGTTCTTGCCGAAGCTGCGGTCAACCTGGGACACGCCGTCACGGAAGTTGATCTTCACGGTGGGCGAGAGGGATCCGCCGCGGACGCCGTTCACGTTGTCGATGAAGGACTGGACCAGGCCGCCCGGCTGCACGTAGTGCGAGTAGGCCTGGAACTGGCGGCCGTTCTGGTTGGGGGTCGGGGCCTCCGGAGACTCGGACGGCAGGTTCAGGTCCGTCGGGGAGCCCAGTGCCAGGCCGCTGTTGTTCATCGGCTGGTAGTCGGAGCGGACGCCGTCGCCCACGAAGCCGTAGACGCCGTCGGGACCGCGCATGCCGGCTGCATAGGTGAACTGGTGGCTGATGGTGAACAGGTAGTACTTGTTCTTGCCGCCCTCATTCTGGATGAAGATCTGCGGGCGCTCGGTCTGGTCGTTGACGCAGTTTCCGGAGAGGATCGGGGGCAGGAACTTCCACTTGGTCAGGTCCTTGTTTTCAGCCACTGCCAGGCCGACGTTTGCGGTCTGGTAGTAGGCGCCGCTGTTGTTGACCTCGTCGAGGCTTTCAGCGTTGGGGTCGCCCTTACGGTAACCCAGGTCCTCGTTCTTGCAGCGGTAGTCGCCGCGCTTGGCGCCGGTGTTGCCTTCGAAGACCATGAAGGTCTTGCCCGGGTGTGCCGGGTCAGCAAAGGTGTACGGGTCACGGAAGGCGAAGCCCGGGTTCTGCTCCTTGGTCTGGTACATCTTGCCGTCCGGTTCGAGCAGCTTGTGGTGCTTGAAGCCGTCGAAGGTCACGCCGTTCTCGTCGGCGTGGATCTTGCCGAGAGCCTTGGCAATGGCCGCGTCAGGGGCAATTCCGCCACCGCCGGCGTTGCGCTCCTTGACGTCGTAGAACGTGGTGGCCGTGTAGAACACGTTCACCTGGTTGCCCTTCATGAGGCGCGTGGACCCGGACCATTCGGTGTTGCCGATGGAGGTGTTGTCCAGGAAGAGGTGTCCGCCGTAGTTCCACTTGTCCTTGGCCGGGTCGGCGTTGGTCTTGCGGAAGAAGTAGCCGATGCGGGCGTTCCAGTGGCGCTGGTCGAAGCCGTATCCCGCGTGCCGGTCGGCGACGAGGGAGAAGATGACGTCGTAGCCCTTGTAGCTGATCTGGTTGGCGTGCTCGTCGGTCAGCGACCAGGTGTCCCACACCCACACGTCGTCGTTCATGGTGGGGAAGTCCTCGGGGATTTCCGGCATGGTGACGTCGGGGCTCATGGAGTTCTCGCCGGGCTTTACCGTGGAGTCGCTCTGCGCCATGATCTGCTTCGCGTCCGCACGGGTCCACTTCGCGGTGAAGTCGGACGCCGGGTCGTAGGCCTTCTGCGTGTGCTTTGTGGGCAGGGGGAAGCCCGGGGCGGGAGCCGGCATCTGCTGCTGGGCCGGCGGATCGGCCGGTTCGTTTGCCTGCGCCGAAGGCGTGGCAAGGAACGTCGAAGCTGCGACAGCCGCCGCCAGAGCTGCGGCGGCGGGGCGCCACCGCAGCATCCGGAGGGTGTTGGGGTGCTTGTGCATGTTTTTGCTCTTCTCGCGGAGTTACGTTCGTGGAAGATGGGCTGATGCCCTGTCCCCCGCACTCCGGAATCCCCGCTGACACGACATGCGTCATCGAGGACGCCGTTGTGTCGAGGGAGAACGGGGTTTGGGTAGGACCCCGTCAAGGTGGCCCGAGATGTCATACATTTCTCGGCACACCCCCCACGGTAGACAACGTTGTCAGTCGAGTTCAACCCGGTTTTCAGGGGGCGCGGCCTGGGGCCGCAACCTAATGCAAGCGCTTACATCTACGTTTCCGCGCGCGTGCCACAGTGCAGGAAATTGATCAACCGGAACGTAACAATGACGTCACCTGCGCTCACGCGTTCGGCAGGGCGGCAAAAGAGTGATATCTGTCATGGCCCGGCCTGCTCCCGAACCTGGCTGACTGTGACCAATGGCACTGCCGGGAGAATGGAGGAGCCCCTCCCGGCGGTTGGGCCTGCTTACGCCCAGCGCATGAGTTTCAAAAAGCCGAACCGGCAATCCGGGCACGAGAAATGCCGGCGCTCCCGTGTCGGTGCCGTTGTGCGTATGGGCCGGGGAACGCCGGCTAACCGGGGAACGCCGGTTAAAGAAGAAAAGCACCAGTTCCGAAGAACTGATGCTTCCCAGTGGTGGCTCCGACCGGCGTCGATCCGGTGACCTTTCGATTTTCAGTCGAACGCTCTACCAACTGAGCTACAGAGCCTAGGTGACATGTCACCATGAGAGCCGGAATTTCTTCTGGCAATCAGAGCGACCCTGACGGGACTTGAACCCGCGACCTCCGCCGTGACAGGGCGGCGCGCTAACCAACTGCGCTACAGGGCCTTGCTTGTACTGCGTGTTTCTTGCTGTCTGCAGTATCGCTACTGCAATTTTTCAAGGCCTTTAGCCTACCAGACTTTTCGGTCTGGTTTGACCACTTCCTTGCGTACCCCCAACGGGATTCGAACCCGTGCCGCCGCCGTGAAAGGGCGGTGTCCTAGGCCGCTAGACGATGGGGGCCTGAACTCAGTACGGGTTGTTCCGGGCAAAAATAAAGGGCCGAAGCCTTTCGTTTTTGTCCCTTCGAGTTGCTCCGAACTGGACCTCTAAAACTATAGAGCCTCCTCCGGGAATTTCCAAAATCGGCGGTGGCGCCGTCCCAAAGCCCAGCAGCCGCCCGGAGATTTTGGCAGTTTCTCGCCTAGACGTGACCGATTTCCGCCAGCCCAGGAACCCGTCACAGGACTAGATTGGCACCATGGCAACCACCGCCCGCACCGGCCCGATCCAGCCAGCAGATCCCCACAACGGAACTTCCCACGCCGCAAAACCCGCAGGCTCCTCTCCCGGCAGCGACACCGCCCCACCCGACGCCCCGGCCCCTCCGGATACCCGTGCACCGCTGGGTCCCTCCGCACCAGTCGGCCCGGCCGGTCCGGCCATCAGCAGACTGGGCGTCGCCGCCGTCGTCATCACGGTGGTGCTTTGGGCGTCCGCTTTTGTGGGGATCCGCGCCGTCGGCCCCAGCTTCTCCCCCGGCTCCCTGACACTGGGGCGGCTGGCAATTGCCGCCGTCGCGCTTGGCATTGTGGTCCTGCCCAAACTGCGCATGCTGCCGCGGGGACGTGAATGGTGGCCCATCCTGGCATTCGGGGTGATGTGGTTCGGCGGCTACAACATCGCCCTGAACGCCGCCGAGCACCTGCTCGACGCCGGAACTGCCGCGCTGCTGATCAACGTCAACCCCATCCTGATCGCTGTACTGGCCGGCATCGTCCTCAAGGAGGGATTCCCGCGCTGGCTCATCATCGGCAGCGCCATTGCGTTCGGCGGCGTCGCCGTCATCGCGCTTGGCTCCGGGCAGCGGTCGACGGCGGACGTCGCCGGCGTGCTGCTCTGCCTCCTGGCCGCCGGGCTCGCCGCCGTCAGCGTTATTGTCCAGAAACCGGTGCTGCGGAAGTTCTCCGCGGGGCAGGCCACCTGGTTCGGCATCATGGTGGGATTCCTGTGCTGCCTGCCGTTCAGCGGCCAGCTGTTGACGGAGCTGCAGGCCGCGCCGCTGCCGGCCACCCTGGGGCTGGTCTACCTCGGGGTCTTTCCCACCGCCATTGCGTTCACCACATGGGCCTATGCCCTCTCGCTGATCGACGCAGGCAGGCTGGCCGCCACCACCTACCTGGTGCCGGCCACCACGGTGCTGATCTCCTGGCTGGTGCTCGGAGAAATCCCCACCGTCTGGGGCCTTGTCGGGGGCGCCATCTGCCTGGTGGGCGTGGCCCTCACACGGAGGAGATCCCGCTAAGGTTTGGGGTATGCCCGCAAACCTGCCACCCGGACTTCCCATCGTGCCGGACGGCGCCGGTGATTCCTCCGGATTCGACATGTCCGAAGCCGATTTCGAGGCCGCGGTCAGCGACGCGCTGGACATGATCCCCCCAGACATTGCGCGCGCCATGGACAACGTGGCCGTCTTCATCGAGGACGATTACACACCCCAGCCGGGCGAGGACCCGGACACGGTCCTCCTAGGACTATATGAGGGCGTACCGCTGACCGAACGCGACTCGTGGTGGGACGCGGGCTCACTGCCGGACCGCATCACCATTTACCGCCAACCCATCCTGGACATCTGTTCCTCCCGCGAGGACGTGGTGGAGGAAGTCGCCGTGACAGTGGTCCACGAAATTGCCCACCACTTCGGAATCGACGATGACCGGCTCCACGAACTCGGGTGGGATTAGCCTAGAGGCATGGGACACGACCACAACCATGCCCCGGGCATCACAGCGACCGGCAAGCACCGCCGCCGTCTAATCACCGTCCTGGCCATCACGATGGCCGTGGTTCTCATTCAGGTGGCGGGGGCCGCCCTGTCGGGATCCCTGGCACTGCTCGCGGACGCCGGGCACATGCTCTCCGACGCCGCGGGCGTCTTCATCGCGCTCCTGGCCGCATGGATCGCTTCCCGGCCGGCCAGCGATCTGCGGACCTACGGCTACCAGCGTGCCGAGGTCCTGGCCGCCCTCGCCAACGCCCTGATCCTCGTGGCGATCGCAGTGGTGATCTTCACCGAGGCCATCCGCCGGATCGGCGCCGCTCCGGAGGTGCAGACGGACATCATGCTGTACGCCGCCATCCTCGGCGCGGCCGCGAACCTCATCTCGCTGCTGATCCTGCAGGGCGCCCAGAAGGAAAGCCTCAACGTCCGCGGGGCCTACCTCGAGGTGCTGGGTGACCTCCTGGGCTCCATGGCGGTCATCGCCGCGGCCGTGGTGATCATGCTCACGGGATTCCTTGCCGCGGACACCATCGCCTCCGTCCTTATCGCCATCATGATCCTGCCGCGGGCATGGCACCTGCTGCGGGACGTTGTGGACGTGCTGCTCGAAGCCGCCCCGAAAGGTGTGGAGGTCCAGATGATCCGCGAGCACATCCTGTCGGTGGCAGGGGTGGTGGCGGTTCACGACATCCACATCTGGACCATAACGTCGGGTGTGCCGGTGTTCTCCGCCCACGTGGTGGTGGAGGACGGCGTACTCAGCGCCCGCGGTGCGGACCAGGTCCTGGACAAGCTCACCACCTGCCTCGGCTCGCACTTCGACACCGAACACTGCACCTTCCAACTCGAACCTGCCAGCCACTCCGAGCACGAATCGCACCAGCACGCCTAAGCACGCCGGCTGAGCAACGCCTGCCGAGAAAACAGTCCGGACGCCTGCAGTGGGACACGCCCGTCAGAATGCCATTGAATGACACTGGTGTTGTTTATGTTAAAGATGAGACTCTTGTTGCCAAAGTGAAAATTGGCACGTAGCCTCAGTGCTGCTGGGCATCCCGAGGGGCACTTCCGTGCCCCTCCAGACCCGTTCGTCCCGGCCCGAGCGCTGCGAGGTTTTCGAATGAGTTTGACCGGTCCCGGCCGCAAGGCTGCCGCCCTCTGCGCAACCGCCGTCCTCCTTGGATTCCTCGCCGGCCCGGCGCAGGCCGACAGGCCGGCTGGCGCCTATCCGGCGGCTACCTACACGGTGGGCGCCTTCCCGGCCGCCGTCACGGTTCCCGCCGCGCCGCAGGTCCCCTCCCCCGACGACATCGCCGCTGCCAAATCCAGTGAAAGCGCGACGGCGGCCAAGGTCACCGACATCGAGCGCCTCCTGGCGGAGGCAGCCGACGCCCAGTCGAGCACCTTCGCGCGGAGCCTGGAAGCGAACAACGCCTACAGCGATGCCTTGGTGGAACTCCGGGTCCGGACGGATGCCGCCGACGCAGCGGCCGCCAGGGCCAGCGCCGCGGACAAAGAGCAGGAAAAAAGCCGCAAGGAGATCGGCCAACTGGCCGGCGACCTGTACCGCAGCGGAGGGCTGAACCCGGCACTCAGCAGCTTCGTGACCGGCAACGGTGATGTCCTGGACCAGGCAGCCACCTTGCAGGCCCTCTCCGCCGGCCGCAGCCGCGCCTTCGAAACGGCAGAGGCCACAGCCTCCGCGGCGGAGTCCCTGACCGCAGCCGCTGCAGACGCCCGGCGGGCAGCCGACGATGCCGCCAAGACCGCCGAGTCGCTCAGGGCCGCGGCCGAGCAGGCGAACGCGGCACAACTGCAGGCAGTGTCCGACGCCACGGCACAGAGGTCGATCCTGGTCCGCCAACTGGCCTCGCTGAGGCGCACCACCGTTGCACTCGAATCGGCAAGAGTCGACGGGCTTGAACGGCAGCGGCAACAGGCGCTGCTCGCCGCCGTTTCGGCTGCCACGGAAACGGCCGCGGATCAGGGAACGCAGTCAAGCGGCGCGGTCCGCCCCGCGGCACCGGGTGCTGTGGTTCCGGCGGCTTCTTCCCAATCCCCTGCCGCTCAGGCTCCTGCCACTCAGGCTCCGGCCGTTCGTTCACCCCGAGCCCAAGCGCCGGCGCCTGTTGCACCCGCGGCGCCGGTGCCGACACGGCCGGCGGCTCCCGCGCCAGCCGCCACCCCTGTCCAGCCCGCTCCGCCGGCACCTGCCCCGGTGGTTCCCGTGCCCGCTCCCAGGCCTGTCCAGCCCCTGCCCGCGCCGTCGCCGTCGCCGGGAGGCTCCAACCAGACGGCCATTTCCGTTGCCCTGGGCAAGGTGGGAAAGCCGTATCTCTATGAGTACGGCGGTACCGGCGCCTACGGTTTTGACTGCTCAGGACTCGTGCAGAACGCCTTCGCGGCGGCCGGGAAATACTTGCCGCGTACGGCCGCAGCGCAATTCTCGCAAGCGCCCGTTCATGTTCCGCTGTCCCAGGCGCAGCCCGGGGATCTCCTGGTGTGGGGATCGGCTCCCGGCTTCTATCACGTGGCAATTTACCTGGGCGGCGGCAGGGTGGTGCAGGCCCTGAACCCGTCCGCCGGGATCACGGTGACCGAACTGGGCATGATGGCCGGCATGCAGCTCCACCCGGTGGCGGCCCGTTACTAGGCGCGCTATCAGAAGCACCGCCAGCCCGTCCCGGCGCCTACGACAGCACGTCCTTGCTGACGAACCTGCCATAGGCCAAGGCACCGAAAAGGGCGATATAGCCGCCCTGCAGCACGGCGTTGCTCGTGAAGGACTCCCATCCGATGGGCTGACGCAGCAGGTCCGCGAATCCGAACCAATAATGGCTGAACAGCCACGGATGCAGCCACTCCAGCTGCGGCAGCTGGTCCAGCACCTGCGATGCCACGGACAGGACGATCGTGGCTGCCATGGCTCCCACCGGCACATCCGTCAGGGTGGACAGGAAGAGCCCAATCGCCGAAAGTCCCAGCAGCGAGACGGTCTGGTAGGCGGCGATCAGCAGCATTCTGCTGAATGCTTCGCCCGGCTCCACCACGTCGCCCGAGAGCAGTGTCACCGGACCCACGGGGAAAAGCGCCGCACCAATACCGGCCCCGGCGAGTGCCACCGCCAGCGGCGCCGCGATGCAGAAAACGACGGCCCCAACATATTTCACGAGAAGCAGCCGCACGCGTCCCGCAGGGGCCACGAGCAAGTATCTGAGGGTGCCGTGGCCTGCCTCGCCGGCGATGGTGTCGCCCGCCACGACGCCGATGGTCAGCGGCAGGAACAGCGGCACAGCAACAATCAGGGCCGTCACCCCAACGAACAGTCCGTTTTGGGTGATGCGGTCCAGGAACGCCGGCCCCCGGCCCGGCGGGACAGTGGAGGAAACCCGGACCACGACGGCGATCATCACCGGGATGGCGGCCAGCGCCAGCAGCAGGGCCTGGGTCCTGCGCCGCCGGAACAGCAGCGTCAGCTCCGAGGCCAACAGCGGGCCGCTGGAGGGCGACCGCCGGGCTTCACCGGTGGTGTTGGCTGTCCGCTCACTGTGCGACATCGAAGCCCTCCCCCGTCAGTGCCACAAAGCGGTCTTCCAGGCTGCCGCGCTCCACGGTGAAGCCGCGAACCCGCACGCCGTCGGCCACCAACGCCGCGACGATTGACTCCGGTTCTATTGACTCCAGCGCTTTTGGCTCCAGGGCCGGCGGCTTCCCGGCCCCCTCAGGCACTCCCCTCTCAGGCAATCCCTCAGGCAATACTGCGGTGATGACGGCGCCCTGGCCGTCCGGATGCCCGACGACCGGAGTCATCCCAAACCGGGCCAAAACGCCCGAGGCAGCGCCGGCATCGGGCGTGAGAAGCCGAAGCTGCGCCGAGCCGGCCTGGCGGAGCTCCGGCAGCGGGCCCTGGGCCACGAGGCGTCCGGCGCTCATGATCGCCGCGTGCGTGCAGATCTGCTCCACTTCCGCGAGCAGATGGCTGGAAACGAAGACGGTGGCGCCGTCGGCCGCCAGCGACCGGACCAAATTGCGCACCTCCCGGGTGCCCTGCGGGTCCAGGCCGTTGGTCGGTTCGTCAAGCACCAGCAGTTCCCTGTCGGCGAGCAGCGCATTGGCTATTCCCAGCCGCTGCTTCATGCCCAGCGAATAGGCGCGGACCTTCTTGCGGGCGGCGTGTGACAGGCCCACCCGTTCGAGGGCTTCCGCCACCCGGGCACGCCGCGTGCCGGGAACCGAATGCCGGTCCGCAGCATCAAAGCGGTGCAGATTTGCCGCTCCCGAGAGGAACGGATAAAAAGCCGGTCCCTCAACCAGGGCGCCCACCCTGGGCAGCACCTCGTCGAGCCGGCGGGGCATGTCCAGCCCGAGCACGCTGACGGAGCCGGCCGTCGCCGCCGCGAGGCCGAGCATTATTCGGATGGTGGTGGTTTTCCCTGAACCGTTGGGGCCAAGGAACCCGAACACGGATCCCCGCGGTACGGCCAAGTCGATGCTGTCCACGGCCACCTGATGGCCAAAACGCTTGGTCAGCCCCCGGGTCTCGATGGCGAGCCCGGGGCCGCGGTCAGCGGGCGTCACCTCGCAGCAGCGGCCTGAAGCCGCTCCAAGGGTACGGACCCGGCGAACACCCGGCCGTCGTCGGTGAGCAAGACGTTCAGCAGGGACGTCGAGATCGCCCGGCCTCCGGGAACGGTGACGGTGGCCTGCCGCAGCAGCGGGTCCATCAAGAGGTTGTCGATGGACGGCACGCCGGCGTTCGGTGCGCCGGTATTCGGAGCAGCGGTCCGTGCCGGGAAGCTGACGATGCTATCCCAGCCCGAGCCCGTCACGGACGGGGAGTTCCGCTGGGCACCCGGGGGCTGGCCCGTCCCGTGGTGCTTGCCAGGCCCGTCGTGCTTGCCAGGAACCTTGGCAGCGTGCGGCCTGCCCGGCAACACCACTTCCTTGACAGTGGCACCCGGCGGCGGCGTGAAGTTGAAGAGGCCGGCGTCCGGCGCCTTGAGCTTGATGCTGGTGAATGCGGCCCGGAATGCGGGCTCGGCCTGTCCGCGGGCACGGACTTCAACGCTGAGCGGCAGGCCCTTTTCGCCGTCCACGGCAATGGCCACAGACTCCACCAGCGTTCCGTCCGACCTCGGGGTCAGCTTCAGGCTGTACGCCGCGCGGCCAGCCACCTCCACGTCATCACCGACGGTCACTTCCGTCGTCGAATCAATCTTGGCGAGCATCCGGGCGGCCAGCTCCTCCGGAGTCAGCACGGATCCCGGCATCCGGGCGGCCGGGGGCTTGCTGCCGGCAGCCTTGTCCGGGAGCGTCACATGGGTGGCCGTGTTGTCCTTGGAGTTGTACAGCCACAGTTCGTTGCCTTGCCGCACGGCGTCGCGCTCGGCGAGCCTGTCCATGACCTGGATCCGCACGTTCGCGGGTCCGTCCACGAAGACCCGTGCGCTGTGCGGCCCCGTCAGCAGTTCGGCGATCGAGCCTGTTCCTGGCCCGGCGCTCGGGCCAATCTGGGGAACGTCCGGCAGTCCAAGCTCGGAGGTCTGCTCCAGCGTTCCCGACAGCGCCTTGGTGGAGTGCTGTCCGACCATGGCAAGCACCTGCGCGGGCGTCTTGTCCGGCAGCGGGTCGCGGGCGCTGGCGGGTACGGATCCTGCCAGTACCCCGGCAGCGATTACAGCAGGTACGGCCACGGCGGGCATCCACCGCAGCCACTTGGAGGTCATCTCTAACTCCGCTCCGACGTCGCAGCTTTATATCCTCAGGGTACGCCTCGGCCATTCTCCTGACAGCCCCGGATTATCCCCTCCCCCAACTTTCCTCAGTGCGCTTACTGAGCCAGACTGGACGGGACGCCGTTATCCAGCTTCAGGAGCCCTGAGCAATGCGCACCCCCGCTAGTCCCGCAGATGAGATGACAGGCATAGTCGGTTTTGCGGCGCAGTCCTTGGACGCGCTGGGGGAATGGGGCGTCGGGCTGTTTACCCTGGCCGAGACAGTGTTCCCGCCGATCCCCAGCGAGGTCATCCTTCCCCTCGCCGGTTTCCTGACACGTCAGGGGACCATGAACCTGGGCCTGGTCCTGGTCACCAGCACACTTGGCGCCTACCTGGGCGCCCTGGCGCTGTATTTCCTGGGGGCCAAGGTGGGGCTTGAACGGTCAATCCGTTTGCTCTCCAAGCTCCCCCTCATGGACCGTGAGGATTTCGAAACCGCGAATGACTGGCTCCGGCGCCATGGCAAATCCGCCATATTCTTTGGCCGGCTGCTTCCGGGCGTGCGCAGCCTCATCTCGCTGCCGGCAGGGGCCCAGCGGATGCATCTGGGCACGTTCAGCGTCTTCACCATCGCAGGAAGCGGCATCTGGAACGGTGCGCTGATCGGTCTGGGATCCGTCCTGGGACGCCAAAACTCTATGGTCGAGCAGTACTCCCGCTACCTGAATTACGCCGTCTACACCGGCTTGGCGCTTTTCGTTGCCTGGCTCCTCGTCCGCTATGTCCGGAGGAGGAGGGCGGCCGAACGCCCGCAGTAGCATCCGCCTGCGGGAGCTTCCAGCTGCGGGAACTGCTAGCTGCCGGGCACCACGGTGCCGGCACCGCCGTCGACCGTTATCTGCTGGCCCGTCCGGAGGCGGGATGTGGCGTCCGGAACGCCGACGACGGCCGGGATGCCGTACTCCCTGGCCACCACGGCGCCGTGCGAATTGGGGCCGCCCATTTCCATCACGAGGCCGCCCGCCGTGAGGAACAGCGGGGTCCATCCGGGATCCGTCGATGGCGCCACGAGGATTTCACCCGGTTCCAGGTGCGCCCCCACCGGGTCCAGGACGACGCGCGCCGGGGCGGTCACGGTTCCGGCCGACGCCGGACTTCCCGCCAGGGCGCCGTCCGCCGCGGCACCCGCTGAAAGCACAGTTTCAGGTTCGGTGCCGTCGGACAGCAGCATCCGCGGGATGTGGCGCCGGTCCAGCTCAAGGTAGTAGGCGCCCTGCCGCCGTGCCACGAGGTCCTGCATGTCGGTTCCGCCCAAGGCCTGCCGCACTTCGGCAAAGTCCAGGAAGAAGACGTCGCCGTCCCTCGCAATCCGTCCCTGGCGTGCCAGCTCGGCCCCGGCGGCTGCCACTTGCCTGCGGGCTTCCGCGAGTGCCAGGACGATCTGGTACTTGGGACGTTCACGCAGGCCGATGAATAGCCTCGCCCTCCTCAGTGCAGCCCGGACAATGGCGCCGCGGATGCGGCCCCTTGAGCTGGCCTCCGCGACGAGCCGGGCGATCTGGGCCTCGGCCTCTGCCTCTGCCCGGCGGAACTGGCGGTCCGGGGCCAGTGCGGGGTCCTCGAGCCGGAGGTAGTTGGCCAGGACGCCGAGGATGTGGGTGGGGTCATCGCTCCACCGCGGCATGCCGACGTCGATTTCGGCAACCGCACGGTGCCCGTACTGTTCCAGGAAGCCGTCCAGGCCCTGCTGCGCGACGGCAGGCAGTTCCCGTGCACTGTAGCGCTGTGCAAGTACGGTGAGGGGCTGGTCCTCAAACATCCGGCGGGCTTCACCGTCCGAGCGGATCGCAGTGGCCAGCCGCCACAGCTCCAGATCCATCTCGGTGGTGACGTTGTTGGGCAGCCCTCGAAGAATGGGCTGCAGATCCGTGCGCCGGTGGGGTCCGCCCAGCAGTTTTCCGGACAGGGCCAGCAGGGCAAAACCTAGCGCCGGCAACGGAAGGATGGCCGGCACAATGGGAAAGGCCCCCGCGAGCACGCGTTCCGCGTGGTCAAGCCGCTGCAGCGAAGCCGCCCCGGGCGGAAGCTTCAGGGCTTCGCTGAAGTCCCTGGTGAAACGGTCGACGCGTCGGAGCGCGGCTTCGGGCCGGAGCAGGGCACGCAGCAGGGACTCCGGCACCCGCCCGCGCAGGGCCACCGGGATCACCCTCCGGAGTATGCCCCAGGGAGTACGGCGGGTTATTGAAAACCGCGGATCGGTGAACACGCTGCGCAGCACGGCCGCGGAGCGCGCCTCCATGATGTCAAACGCCCGGGGGACGATGAAGCGTCCCACGGTACTCCGCACCACGCCGGTCAGGTCGATGAAAATGCGCTGTCCTGCTTCGGCGAAGGGCGGAGGGCCGGTCCTGGCGTCGGGCACGTCGAAGGATGCCGCCCGGGCCACCGAGGAACCGAGGATCCGGAAGGCCGCGATCCCCATCGGGGTAAGGGGCCTCGTGAGTCCCTGGGCAAGGCTGAAACAGAGAAAGATCCGGGTTCCCTCGCTGCCTGCCGGATGTCCGGCCTCCGGGATGTTCCTTGGCACGGGATAGAGGGTGGTGATGGGGCGTGACTGCGTCAGCCAGAGCTTGCCCGCGGGGTCGATCGCCCACTCCGTGTCCTGCGGAGCGCCATAGTGGGCTTCGGCCCGGCCTCCGAGTGCGGCCAGGCCGCGGATCTGAGCGTCCGTGAGGCAGGGTTTCCCTCCGGAGGCGGGCTGGTCCACGTGTTCGGTGCCGCCCCCTGGGGTGGAGCGGATGACCAGCCGTTTGTCTCCCAGCCTCCGCTCAAGGATCTTCCCGGACTCGGTATCCACCACAAAGTGGTCGGGATTGACGGCGCCGGACACCACGGCTTCGCCCAAACCCGGGCTGGCATCGATCACCGACTCGCGGCGGCGGCCGGTCACGGGGTTGGCCGTGAACATGACGCCGGCTGTTGCCGAGTCCACCATGCGCTGGATGACGACGGCGAGCGCCACGGTGGACGGATCGATGCCGCGGCTGGCGCGGTAGGCCACCGCGCGGTCCGTCCAGAGCGATGCCCAGCAGTTCCGCACAGCTGCCAGCAGGGAGTCCGCGCCGACGACGTTCAGGTAGGTGTCCTGCTGCCCGGCGAAACTGGCAAACGGCAGGTCCTCGGCCGTGGCCGAGGACCTGACCGCCACCGGAGCGTCAGGCTGCCCGGCGGCGGTTCCCAGTGCGCCGTAGGCCGACTGCACAGCGGCAGCGATCCCGGGCGGCAGCGCAGCCGACGTGATCAGGCTTCGGGCCCGGCCGGCCAGCCCTGCAAGGGCTTCGAGGTCGTCGGCGGGCGTGGCCTTCAGGGCGCGGTGCACTTCATCGAGTCCGATCGGCGCCGTGGCCTGGAGGTACGCAGCGGTAGTAAGGCAGAAGCCCTCCGGGACCGGCAACCCGGCGGCCAGCAGCTCGCCGAGGTTCGCGGCCTTGCCGCCCACCTCGGGCAGCATGTCGGCGTTGACAGCGCCCAGGCCGAGAACCAGCGCGCCCATGGGTTATGAGGCGCCGAGCATGGGCCCGAAGCTAGCGCGGTCAGCCAGCCGCGGATCCTCCCTGTCGGGCACCACCATGACGGGGCTCTTTGCATGGTGCAGGACACCGTCCGACGTGGAACCCAGGAGCATGCCGGTGAAACCGCCACGGCCGCGGGTACCCACGACCACCAGCTCAACGTGGCGGCTCGCCTCCACCAGCACGTCGACGGGAGAGCCGTCCAGAAGCCTGGTTTCGATGGTGAGCGCGGGGTAGTGACTCTGCAGCCAGGCGACACCGGCCTTCAGCTGGACCTGGATGTCGGCGAACAGGGCTTCCCGGTCCATGGGCGCGGGAACCCATGCCAGCGAGCCGCTGTACTGGGGCACGGCGCAGACCACGCGGAGCGGCGCGGCGAGCCGTTCGGCCTGTGCCGCGGCTTCCAGCACCGCCACCCTGGCCTGTTCGGAGCCGTCCACGCCCACCACAACGACGTTCTCCACCGGGCTGCGGCCGGCCTTGGCCTGCTCCGCCCTGACGTGCTTGTCCTGCGTGGTCTCACCCAGCCGGTCTGCACAGATCAGGGGAACGGTGACGGTGACGCATTTGGCGTGCGCCGGCATCGCGCTGCTGACGGAGCCCAGAAGCCGCCCCACGAACCCGCCGCGTCCGCGCGTTCCAACGACCAGGAGTTCGGCGGATTCCGACAAGTCCAGCAGGACGCCGGAAGCGTCCCCGTTCTCGACGGAGGCGGAGACGTCTATGTTGTAGGCGGCCACCTTGTCCACCGCATGCTGCAGGATGGCCTCGGCACCCTCACGGATCACGGAGTCGTCGACGGTGGCGTACCCGCCGTCGAGGCCTGACGCCGCGAAAATGGGAACCGAGTAGGCGGTGACTATGTGGAGGGGACGACGGCGGCGCTCGGCTTCACGGGCCGCCCACACCAGGGCGCACTGCCCATGGTCCGAGCCGTCGACGCCAACCACTATTCCCTCGGGCCTGGCAGACCTGCCGCCGCCATCCCGTGCCGGGTCCGGATGCAACTCATGTGCGCCCATTTGTGGGTCCGCCTCCTCGCGTACTGCCCTGATGATGCGGCTATTCTGCCAGAAGGAGGCACCATCGCCGTCACCCGGCAGGTCTTCTTTGCCGGATTGTAAAAGACCTGCTCTTGGTCATAACTATTCTCGGTCGCAGTGCAGTTAGCAAGCAGCCCGGAGGGCCCGCTGCGGCACGTCCAACACCGGCTTTTTCGGCACTGTGCGGGCCCTCTCCAGGGACGCCCTCCTGGGCTTCTTACTGCTTCCGTGGAGCTTCTCCCGCAATGTGCCGTGTGGGCTATCCAGAGGCCGAAAAAGTCTGTATCCTTCGAGACACTGTTGATCCGAGATCTGTGTTTCAGAACACACTCGGACAACATGTGGTGTCTGCTTGCTGGGGCAGCGGACGGTGCGGGGCGCGGACGCCCTGCACCTCGAAAATTTTCGAGGAGGAAGCTGTAGTGTCAAGCATGCCTGGTCTCAGCAGGGCTGAACGTACCACCGCCGTGGTCATAGGCGCGGGCCTTCCCGGCCTGGCCGTCGCCACCGAACTCCGTCGCCGCGGCGTCGACTCGATCATCGTCAGCGGGCTGGACTCCCCCGGCTCATCCCAAGCATCCCAAGCGGCGCCCCCGCAACGGTGCGGCGCCCCCGGCGCCTCATCGCGGGAGGAGCGCAACGAAATCATCCGCCACCTCCGCAACTACGCTGCGAGCCACCAGCTGGACATCCGGAACGACACCTCCGCGGTGCTGCTGGAGATGGGGACTGCGGTTGCCGGCGATTCCCCTCACCGCTGGGCGGTCCATACCCCCGACGGCGTGCTGATCGCAGACCACATCATCCTCACGCGGTGTGCCAACGGGCAGTTGCGCCGCATGATCACCGATCTGGGCATCTCCGTTGGCCAGAACCTGGTGGCAGCCATGCGCGCCATCGGCATTTACCTCGTGGGGGTGGGCGAACTCATCACCCCCACCCCGAAGGAGGTACTGCGGCAGGCCAAGGTGGTGGGCCGGGCAATTTCGGCGAAGGTGAACCCCGACAGCGTCCCGTCCGTCCTGACAGGAAGCTTCGCGGCCCTCCCCGCCCCGGTCTGAAGCACCCGCGGGTTAGAGGCTGGGGTTAGTGGCTTCGGCCGCCGCCTGCGGCAGTTTCCCCGGAATCAGCGTCCTCTTCGTCGTTCCCCATCACGAGCTTCCGGCGCGCCAGGATTCCAAGGGCCACGAGCAGCCCCACGGCCACGGCAGCGAACACCACGAGGCTCCACGGGAAAGGCTCCGCAGCGTTGGGCGCGTTCTCCGGGGCCGGGGTGACCCCCGGCTGTTGGGTGCCCACGGTGGGAACCGGCGCGGCCGCCGTCGAGCCTTCCGCCCCGGCGGTGGCCGTAAACGTGAACGTCCCCTCGATGGGATGCGAATCCGAACTGACGACGCGCCACAGCACCGTGTACTTGCCCGCCGGGGCGCCCTCGCGCAGCTTCTGGGTGGCCACGTTGTCCACGATCTCCACCTTGCCGTCGGCCCAGTCAGCGCCGGCGGCATCGTTGACCCTCACCTGCGAACCCAGCCCGAGCGGGGTGTTGTTGAAGGTGATGGACACCTCCGCGGGAGGCGCAGCGACGGTGGCGCCGTCGGCCGGGCTGCTGGACTCGGCGGCGTCGTGGGCGCAGGCCGGACCAGCGGCGAAAAGCAGGGCGGCGAATGTGACGGCGCCCACGACGGCGGTCAGCAGCTGGCGAATGGTGCGCATGGGCGGATTTCTCCTCGTGTTGGCTTCCTTACAGACTAGGCGAATTTGCCGGGGGACATCCCGGCAACCGAATAGGATTCAAGCGACCCCAAAACTCCGGAGGACTAATGCTTAAGCAGGGCTCTGCACTGGATCGGTATTTCAAGATTTCCGAACGGGGGTCGAACTACTCCCGCGAGATCCGCGGCGGTTTTGCCACGTTCTTCGCCATGAGCTACATCGTGGTGCTGAATCCCCTGATTCTTTCCGGCCCGGACTCCACCGGCGCCACGCTCGGCTTCCCCGCTGTGGCGGCCGTCACCGCGTTCGTCGCGGGCATCCTGACGATCCTCATGGGCGCATGGGCCAAGCACCCATTCGCGATAGCGACGGGACTGGGCGTCAACGCATTCGTAGCAGTCACGGTGGCCACCAACCCGGGCCTGACCTGGCCGGACGTCATGGGCCTGGTGGTCCTCTCCGGAACCACCATGCTGATCCTGGTCCTGACCGGCTTCCGGACCGCGGTGTTCAGGGCAGTCCCGGACGGGCTCAAGACGGCGATTGTGGTGGGTATCGGCCTGTTCATCGCCCTGATCGGGCTGGTGAACGCCGGCTTTGTGCGCCGGATCCCTGACGCTGCCGGCACCACCGTCCCGGTCGGCCTGGGGTTTGACGGCAGGCTCCTGGGGTGGCCGACGCTGGTGTTCGTGTTCGGCCTGATCCTGACCATCGCACTGCTGGTGCGCAACATCAAGGGCGCCATTTTGATCGGCATCGTCGCCTCCACCATCCTGTCCGTGATCCTGGAGTTCACGCTGCACATCGGACCGAGCTTCGACGGCACGAACCACAACCCGCAGGGCTGGTCCCTGGTTGCCCCCACGTTCACGGAATGGGCCGCCCCGGACCTCTCGCTCATTGGCAAGGCCAACCCGATCGGCGCCTTCGAGCACCTCGGTTTCGTGGCCGCCACGCTCCTCGCGTTCGTGATCCTGCTCAGCATCTTCTTCGACGCGATGGGAACCATGGTGGGCCTGGCCAACGAGGCAGGAACCGTGGACAAGGACGGCAACATCCCCAACGTTGACCGTGTGCTGCAGGTGGATGCCCTCGGCGCGATTGTCGGCGGCGGCGCTTCCGTGTCCTCCAACCAGATCTACGTCGAATCCGGCGCAGGCATCGGCGAAGGCGCACGGACCGGCCTAGCCTCGATCGTGACCGGCCTGCTGTTCCTGGTGGCCATGTTCTTCACCCCGCTCATCAACCTGGTGCCCTTCGAGGCCGTGGCACCCGCCCTCGTGGTGGTGGGCTTCATGATGGCGGCACAGGTGGGCAAGATCGACTGGACGGACTGGGGCATCGCCCTTCCCGCCTTCCTGACCTTCACGCTGATGCCCTTCACCTACTCGATCGCCAACGGCCTCGGCGCGGGCTTCATCTCCTACGTCCTCATCCGCATGTTCCAGGGCCGTACCCGGGAGGTCCACCCGCTCATGTGGGCAGTGGCCGGGGCCTTCGTGCTGTTCTTCTGCATCGGCCCTATCGAGCAGGCCCTCGGCATGGCTTAGGGTCCTCCCACCCGCCGTCCCGCGGATTGCAGGTTTGCGGGTTTCCGGGATTCCAGACATCACGACGGCGGCGCTGCTGGCTTTCGCTTCCCCGGTGCGGTGAGCTTGGAGCATGGATTTTCCCGCGCTCTCGGTCGATGTTCAGCCCCACCCGTGGACGGGCCGTTTTGACGGTCACGGTGCAGCCCACCTCCGGTGGTGGCAGGCCGTGACCCCTTACGCAGAAGCCCGGCAGGACCGCAGTCCCCTGCGGTCCGACCCGCCCGTCAGGGCCGCTTCCCCTGCTGCTTCCCTTGCCGGCATTCCGGCTGGGGCTTCGCGTCCCGCCGTCATCCTGGGATTCTGCAGCGACGAGGGCGTGCGGCGCAACAAGGGACGGACTGGCGCCGCGAAAGCGCCAGCCGCCATCCGGAGTGCGCTGGGCCCGCTGGCCTTCCATCTGGACAGACCCGTCCTCGACGCCGGCGACGTAGCAGTCCGGGACGGCCACCTCGAAGCCGGCCAGGCGCGCGCCGGCGTGGCGGTCTCGTCCCTCCTTGACACAGGCAACCTGACCGTATTGCTGGGCGGCGGCCACGAGACCGCCTTCGCGAGCTATCTCGGTGTCGCCGGTTCCGAGGCCGTCCGCACCGGGCAGCGGCTCGGGGTCCTCAACCTGGACGCGCATTTCGACCTCCGCGACGAACCTGCCCCCAGCTCCGGCACCCCGTTCCTCCAGATGGCCCAGGCGGAAGCCGCCGCGGGCCGCGAACTGAAGTACGCCGTCGTCGGCATTTCCCAGCCGAGCAACACGCGGGCGCTGTTCACCACCGCTGACCGCCTGGGAGTGAAGTATCTCCTGGACGAGGAATGCACGCCGGACGCCGTGCAGGCATTCGTCACGGGCTTCCTGGCGGAAATCGACGTCCTGTACCTGACCATCGACCTCGATGTGCTGCCCGCGGCGGTGGCTCCGGGGGTCAGCGCCCCGGCGGCACTCGGTGTCCCGCTGCCTTTGGTTGCCGCCGTCTGCCGCCAGGCAGCTGCCAGCGGGAAGCTGCTGCACGCGGACGTGGCAGAACTGAATCCGGCCTTCGACATCGACAACCGCACCGCCCGGGTGGCGGCGCGGCTCGTCAACACCCTGTTGGCCTCCCGCTAGTCAGAGGAGCCGGACCGGCCCTTGGTTCTGGATGAAGAGGCCGGCGGCTTCGGGGCGGCCTTCTTCTTGACCATGGAGGCCGGCGGCTTCGGGAACGAGGCCGCCGGATACAGTCCGGCCACCTTGTTCGTGTACTGCGCCCACTGCGGTCCGGCGATCATGTAGCCGTCGATGCGTGAATAGAACTTGCCGTTGATGGTGAGGTCCCGGCCGGGACGTTTCTGGCCTTCGAGGGCGTCACCGAAGAAGGAGGCCGTGGCCAGTCCCGTGGTGTATCCCACCACCCAGCTGGCACCGTTGCTGTTGTTCGTGCCCGTCTTAGCCGCCACCGGCAGCTTGCTGGAGATCTTGGGGTTGATGTGGACACCCGACCCCACCTTGAGAACGTCCTGGAGTACCGAATTCACGCCGCGTGCCACGTCCCGGTCCACGGCGTCCCGGCACTTGGAGGTTTGCGCGGGAAGCGGCTTCCCGGCACGGTCCGCCACCCGCAGGATGGCAATCGGGGCGCAGTATTGGCCATCGGCGGCAAAGGTGGCAAAGGAGTTGGCCATGTGCAGGGGGGCCACGCCGGTGCCGCCCAGCACGTTGCCCAGCTGGTGCATGTTGATGGGACTTCCGTCCAACCCGCTGTGGAGGCCGACGGTGTTGACCATCTTCTGGATGCCGCAGAAATCCAGCTGTGCCGCCGAGGCGAACGTTGCCGTGTTGATGGAGTTGTACAGCCCGTAGTTGACCGGCATCTTCCGGTAGTAGCCTTCGGAGGCATTCTGCAAATCATCGGCCGCCTCGAGGCCAGCCCTGCGCTGCTTCGTGCTGTACGCGCCGGCCACCTTGCCGCAGGAGGACCGCCAGCGGAAGCCGAGCGGGTATTCCCGCCGGGACGCATCCACGGTTTCCGTAATGGTCTTGCCCTGGTTGAGCCATTCCGCAAAGGTGAACGGCTTCATCGTCGACCCTGGCTGGAACCCGCCGGCGCCATTGAGGTCGTTGCCGTTGGGGTCCCTGGAGTCGACGTTGAAGTTGAGCTGCGTATCGAACTTCCCGCGCTGCGGCAGGAACACCGTGTTCTGAGCCATGGAGAGGATCTTGCCTGTTCCCGGCTGCACCGAGACCAGGGAGGCACCCCATTTGCCCGGATTCGGCCCGGCCGTCGCGTTCACCTGTGCCTGGGCAGCCGTCTGCAGCCGGCTGTCCAGGGTAGTGGTGATGGTCAGGCCGCCGCGGTACAGCTTTTGCTCCCGGGCCTTGGTATCGGCACCGTACGCGGGATCGTTCAGGATCAGGTGGCTCACGTAGTCGCAGAAGTAGGGGGCCATCGTCGCGGCGGCGCAGCCCTGCCTCGACGGCCGGAGCTTGAGCCCAATGCCCGAGGCCTTGGCGGCGGCGTGCTGCTTCTTGGTGATCATGCCTTCGCCCAGCATCGCGTCCAGGACCTGGTTTCGACGCTGGATGGAGTTCTTCGGGTTAGCCACGGGATCGTAGAAGCTGGGGCTGTTGACCAGTCCGGCGAGCAGGGCAGACTGGGGCAGGCTGAGTTTGCTGGCAGGAATACTGAAGTAGTACTGGGCGGCCGCCTCGATACCGTACGCACTGCGGTTAAAGAAGACGATATTCAGATACCCCTCAAGGATCTGGTCCTTGGTGTACTTCTTTTCCAGCGCGATGGCGAGACGCATTTCGCGCAGCTTGTCCCCCACGCTTTTTTGCCCGCTGAGGACCACCTGGTCTTCACGGCCGGCGGAGATCATCGCTTCGTTAACGATGTTGGTGACGTACTGCTGGGTAAGTGTGGACGCCCCCTGCCGTTCGCCGCGGGTGAGGTTGCTGGTCAGCGCCCTGAGAACGCCCTGGGCGTCCACGCCCTTGTGCTCATAAAAGCGTGAGTCCTCGATGGCCACAACCGCGTTCCTGATGAACGGCGACATCCTGCTGAGTGGGATCCGCACCCGGTTTTCGGCGTAGAACGTGGCGATCGGCTTCCCGTCCGCCGTGACCATCCTGGTGGTCTGCGACGGCGGCTGCACGGTCAATTCTGTGGGAAGACTGTTGAAGTAGTCGATCGACCGGCTGACCGTCGTTCCGGCCAGGGCCGCCGCGGGCACCAGGAAACTGGCCACCAGGACACCGCAGATTCCGCTGACGAGCAAGAACCCGAGCATCATTGACAAGGCCCGTCCAGTCCGCGACACAAACCCCATGACTGCCACGCTTCCAGCTCACCACGCATCTCGATTGACTTCAGGATACGCGTTGCCCAAAGGGCAATCCACACCGCGCGCCGCGCCGCGGGCCGCCCCCGGACAGCGCCACGCCCTGCGGACTGTCCGGGCCTCAAACAGGAGTGTGCGGCGCCTTCCCCTCGTCGCCGAATTTTTCGGCTGCCCGGCGCTCGCGGAGCCGATCCAGCCGCTGCATCACCGGTGCGGTGGTGGCACCATGAAGCACCACGGAGGCTGCCACGACGAGCCCCACAACTGACCACAGGTAGTCCGCCTGGGCACCGAACCCGCCCTTTCCGAGCGCGTAGGCGAGGTAGTACAGCGAGCCGATGCCCCGGATGCCGAAGAAGGAGATGGCGATCCGCTCCCGCGGACCGGTCTTGCCCCGGGCCAGGGCCAGCCAACCGGACAGCGGACGGACCAATATCAGGAACGCCAGTGCGACGGCCACCTCCGCCCACCCGATTCCGGCCAGCAGCCCCCTGGCGATGGCTCCGCCGAGAAGGACCAGGATCACCACTGTCATCAGCCGCTCGAGCTGTTCCACGTATGAGTGCAGCACCTTGTGGTAGCCGTGGGTGTGCTCCGCCGCCCGGATGGTCACGGCGCACACGAAAACTGCGATGAAACCGTAGCCCTCGATCATCTCGGTCACTCCATAGGCCAGGAATGTTGCTGCCAGCGCAACGAACCCCTCGGAGTGGTTGGACAGCCTCATGCTGTCGTGCCGGGCGGAGAAGAAGAGCCTCGCCAGCATCTTGCCCGTTCCGAATCCGAGCAGCACGCCCATGCCGATGCGCCACAGGACATCCACGGCAAACCACTCCGGGAACCAGTCGGAGGGCGACGTCCCCACCACGCTCATGGCAATGGCCAGATAGACGAACGGGAAAGCGAGCCCATCGTTGAGCCCGGCCTCGGACGTCAGCCCGAACCTGACCTCGTCCTCTTTGTCGGTCTCTTCGTCCTCGTCTGCGGGCTCACCGACCTGCACCTCGGATGCCAGCACGGGGTCCGTAGGCGCCAGGACGGCCGCGACCAGCAGGGCAGCCGCCAGGCCCAGCCCCAGCACCCATAGCCCCAGCAGCGTCAGGCCGAGCATGCACAGCGGCATGGCAATCCCCAGCATCCGCCAGGTGGTGGCCCAGCGGCGGCGCCCGACGGGCCGGTCCAGGGCCAAACCGGCACCCATGAGCGAGATGATGACGCAGACTTCCGTCAGGTGCATCGTAAAGTCTGCATGCAGCACGGGATCCGGGTCCGGCAGATCGCCCAGCAGCCAGAACACGGCGAACCCGGCCGCCAGGAAGACCATGGGCATGGAGAACGGGGCATTGCGGAGCAGCTTGGGCACAATGGCAGCGACAAAGACAGCGAGACCGGCCGCGGCGAAGATAATGCTTGCGGCTTCAAACATGGTCGCCTCCAATCCGGCGCGGGCGGGTCTGACCAACACTAGCGGCCAATCAGGCCCGGCGTCCGCAGCTCGCGGCACGAGCGCAGCCTGACAGGCCCTGTCAAGGGCCGGTCAATTGCCAGTCATCTTACGTTTGGCGGGCCGGAGGGTAGACTGGTCTCTTGCCTCGGCAAGAAACACAGAAAGTTCGGTACATGAGCACAGCAACCATGGAGCGCCCAACCGCTTCTTCGCCCTCGTATGGCTCGTCGGATTCCCGGTCCATCCACCTGGCATTCACCAGCGCGGACCAGATCCACGACGGCCTGGAGAGTGCAGTTGAAGCCCTGATCGAAACAGCAGCCCAGGAGGGCACCTGCGGCATCCGTGTCACCCGGATCCAGCCCGGCCGGTACACCGTCGCCCTCGACGAGTCTGTCCCGTTCGGCGAGACTCACGAGGACACCGCAGCCTAACACGCAAAAAGCCCCCGCCTCTGGTGTCATCCGCCGCATAACTGCGCCGGATGATGCCAGGGTCGGGGGCTTTTGTGTGCGTAAACCTTTGAGGACGCCAGGCGGGCTAGGCCCGCCGGACCTGCACGCCGTCGGACTTCATGAACGGCTGCGATTCGGAATGACCGCTGCCCACGAGCCAGAGGACGTTGCCGCTCCGTGAGACCTCCTCAACCTCGCCTGCCGCGATGACATGCGCATGCTTAAGGATCTCGACCCGCTCGCCCGGCTGCAATGATCCCCAGTCGGAAACCGTAGCAGCGTGTGCGATGCGTCTGGACAGGACTGCCCCGCGTGCTTTCATTTGAACTTCTACCCCTTTGTATATGTTCTTGCGTCACAGCATCATTGATGTGACTTTTACTACACCTTCAGTTCTACTACACTCGACACGCCTGCGCCGGTCGCGTTGCAGAGTATTTCGGCGGCGCCGGAAAATGTTTCCCGGCGCCGCACATTGTTCAGCCTCAGGCGAGAATCCCGACGGCGGATTCGGCAGCCGCCCGCACCTCGCCGGATGCCACCAAAAGGTCTGCCGCTTCCAGTTCCGGCGACAGGAACCTGTCTGTGCCCGGGCCGTCGACGACGTTACGCAAGGCGGCGATGACGGCTGCCCCCGCGGGGCCCGGTGTCAGGGCTCCCCCGGAGAGCTGGGTGCGCATGTCGATGGCGCGTGCCGACGTCACCAGTTCCACTGCCAGCACGCGGCGCAGGTTCTCCACCGCTTTCCTGAGCTTGCGTGCGGCATGCCAGCCCATGGACACGTGGTCCTCCTGCATGGCCGAGCTGGGAATGGAGTCCACCGAGGCAGGAACCGCCAGCCGCTTGTTGTCCGACACCAGTCCCGCCTGGGTGTACTGGGCGATCATCAGCCCCGAGTCCACTCCCGGATCACCCGCGAGGAATGCCGGCAGCCCGTGGGAGCGGGCTGGATCAAGCATGCGGTCCGTCCGCCGCTCGGCGATCGAGCTGAGGTCCGCGACGGCGATCGCCAGGAAATCCAGCACGTACGCCACCGGCGCGCCGTGGAAGTTGCCGTTCGAAGAGACGCGACCGTCCGGCAGGACCACGGGGTTGTCGATGGCCGCAGCCAGCTCCCTGGAGGCAACAAGGGCCGCATGGTCCACGGTGTCGCGGACGGCCCCGGCCACCTGGGGAGCGCAGCGCAGCGAGTAGGCGTCCTGGACCTTGGAGTCGCCCACGCGGTGCGATGCCACGATCGGAGAGTTGGACAGGACCCGCAGCATGTTGTCGGCGCTCGCGGCCTGCCCGGGGTGGGGCCGCAGCGCGGCGTGCAGCTCGGGCAGGAACACCTGGTCCGTGCCGAGCAGCGCCTCGACGCTGAGCGCGGCGGTGATGTCCGCAGTCGTCAGCAGTTGCCGGATGTCCGCGATGGCCATCAGGAGCATGCCCAGCATGCCCTCGGTGCCGTTGACCAGCGCCAGTCCCTCCTTCTCCGCGAGGACCACCGGCTCAATACCGTGCTGGGCGAGGAGCTCTGCCACGGGGCGTCCGTCCTTGCCGCCATACAGTTCGCCGTCGGGGCCTGTTGCCTCGCCCTCGCCCATGAGCACCAGGGCACAGTGCGAGAGCGGTGCGAGGTCGCCGGAGCAGCCGAGCGAGCCGAACTCCCGGACCACCGGTGTGATGCCGGCGTTCAGCACATCGACCATGGTCTGCAGCACGACGGGCCGGACGCCGGTGCGGCCGGAGGCAAGGGTCTTCGCGCGCAGGAACATGATGCCGCGGACCACCTCGCGCTCCACCGCCGGCCCCATGCCGGCAGCATGGCTGCGGATGAGCGATTTCTGCAGCTGCGTGCGCAGTTCAGTGGGGATGTGCCGGTTGGCAAGCGCTCCGAAACCGGTGGAGATTCCGTAGGCGGGGACGTCGCTGGAGGCGAGGTCATCGATGTGCGCGCGGACCTTGGCTACTGTGTCCAGGGCTTCCTGGGAGATGGCGACCTTGGCGTCGTGGCGCGCGACGGCGACGACGTCCTCGGGGGTCACGCCGCTGGGGCCGAGGGTGACGGTGAGCGGTTCGTGGGTAATCGTTGTCATGGTTACAGACCTTCGTTCATGGGGATGCGGACGCCGCGTTCCTTGGCGACCTCGAGGGCGCGGTCGTAGCCGGCGTCGGCGTGGCGGATGACGCCCATGCCGGGGTCGTTGGTGAGGAGGCGTGCGAGTTTTTCGGCGGCGAGGTCGGTGCC
>NZ_JBDGML010000047.1:0-4555 GCF_057655195.1 Arthrobacter sp. Soil_N43 | reverse complement strand
GGTCAGGTTGTTGTCCTCAACGCGCACCATCCCGACGGCGGTGTGCCCGGCGTCGATGGCCATGAGCCCGTTGAGCATGCCCGAGTAGCCGAGCAGGCCGTGCTGGGCGTCGAGTGCCACGTAGTCGTATCCGAGCCGGCCGATGCGTTCCGTCGCCACGGGTGCATCCAGCACGGCCCAGTAGCCGACGGCCTGCTCGCGGGCGCGGATCTTGCGGGCGAATTCGAGGGCCAGTTCCGATGTCATTTTTCTACCTTCGGTCAGTGTCTTCAGTCGGTGTGTTCAGTCAATGTGGTGCAGATCAGCGGTTGTAGGCGGGCATCGGACCGCGGAGCCCTGCCCCGATGGCGTCGCACGCGTCGGTGACGTCGGCGGGCAGCGGGCCCTTGGCCACGGCCTCGATATTGGCGCGCAGCTGCTCCACCTTGGAGCCGCCCAGCAGCATCGAGCCGACGCCGTTCCGGTAGGCGAGCCAGCGCAGCGACAGCTCCACGAGGCTGATTCCGGCCTCAGCGGCGATGCCGGCGAGGCCCGTGACCGCCTCGAACAGCTGCTTGTCCCAGTAGCGCTGCGTGTACATCGCGGCGAGCTTGGAGTCGCCGAAGCGGCCCTCAGACGGCTTGGACTCAAAGCTGTGCCGGCCGGTCAGCAGACCGCCGCCTAGCGGGTTGTAGACCATGGTGTGGACGCCGTGCGTGGCGGCGAATTCGAGGTACTCCTCCTCCACGCGGCGGGCCACGAGGTTGTAGAGCTGTTGCGCCACCACCGGCCGCGGCGCTCCCACTTCGCGGGCCGTGTGGATGACGTCGGCGATCTGCCAGGCGGCGAAGTTGGACACGCCCAGGGCGCCGATCTTGCCTTCGGCGGCGAGTTCCGCCACGGTGGCCAGGGTGTCGCGGAGGGGCGTTGCACGGTCCGGCTGGTGCAGGTAGAACAGGTCGATGCTGTCCACTCCCAGGCGGCGCAGGCTGCCCTCGACGCTGCGGCGCAGCCCCTGCGGTGAGAGGGGCGCGTGCTGGCCGTGGTCGGCGTGCGGCATGCCCGCCTTGGAAGCCAGGACAATGTCCTCCCGGCGGTCCTTGAGGAGCCGGGCAAGCATCTCCTCGGTGGCCCCGCCCACGTAGGCGTTGGCGGTGTCGATGGTGGTGATGCCGGCGGCGAGGGCCTCCTCCACCATGCGCCCGGCGGTGGCCTCGTCCGCGGTGTCGCCGAATGTCATGGTGCCCAGGACGAGGCGGGAGATCGGTAGCTTCAGTCCGTCCACGGGAGTTCCTTCTGGCTGCTTGCTCATGTGTTGGTTCCTCATGGTTGCCGTGTGTGTTGGTTCGGTTCAGGTTGGGTTGAGGTCAGGCTCTGGCGCTCAGCTGCGCTGGGTGGCGAGGGCCAGTGACCGGACCAGGTGCCGGGGCTTGAGCCCGCGCATGGTGGACGGGTCCAGCGCCGCGCGGCGAAGCCTGCGCGTGTAGTCCTCCTTGGGGGATGTCAGGACCGAGGCGGTGGTTCCTGACTCCACGAGCTTGCCGCGTTGCATGACCATGACGCTATCGCTGATCTCCTGCACCACACCAAGGTTGTGCGAGATGAATACGTACGTGATGCCGGTTTCGTCCTGGATGGATTTCAGCAGACGCAGCACCTGGGCCTGGACGGAGACGTCCAGGGCGCTGGTGGCTTCGTCGCAGACCAGCAGCTGCGGCTTCGAGGCCAGGGCGCGGGCGATGCCGATCCGTTGGCGCTGGCCGCCGGAGAACTCCGCCGGGTGCTTGTCCAGGGACTGTGCCGGCAGGCCCACCTGGTCAATCAGCTTGGCCGCTTCCTTGTTCCGCTCGGCCCGCGACCGGACACCCTGCAGCTTTAGCGGCTCGGCCACGATTTCCTGCGCGGTGAGGTGCGGATCCAGGGAACCGTACGGGTCCTGGAACACCATCTGGAACTTGGAGCGCAGCGGCCGCAGCTTCGCCTCGCTCATGGCGGCAAGGTCCGTTCCGTCCAGTTCGATCCGGCCGCTGGCCGGTGTCACCAGCCGCATCAGCGCCTTCGCGATGGTGGACTTGCCGCAGCCGGATTCACCGACGACGGCGATGGTCTTGCCTTTGTCCACCGAAAACGAGACGTCGTCCACGGCCCGGAAGGTTCCGCCCGGCACGTGGTAGTCCACCACGAGGTTTTCGACGGAGAGGAACGGCTTACTCATGGCGGACTCCGGTGTTGCTCAGGGCGGCTTCCGCCGCCGGGTCGGCTTGGGTGTTGACGGCGGGAGTTTCGTCCCAGGGGCCCAGGACCGGAACGGCGGCCAGCAGGCTGCGGGTGTATTCCGTGGCGGGGTGGTCCACGATCTGCTGGACGTCGCCGGATTCGACGAACGATCCGTCCTTCATCACGTGGATGCGGTCCGAGATCAGCCGGGCGACGCCGAGGTCGTGGGTGATCATCAGGATGCCGATGCCGCGCTGCTCCTGCAGCTCCAGCAGCAGGTCCAGGATGCCGCCCTGCACCGTGACGTCCAGCGCGGACGTGGGTTCGTCGGCCACGAGGAGCTGCGGTTCGCTGGCCAGGGCGATGGCGATCAGCACCCGCTGCAGCATGCCGCCGGAGAGCTGGTGGGGGTACTTCTTCAGCTGCTTGTCCGGCGTCGGGATATGGACCTGCTCCAGCAGGCGGATGGCCCGTGCCCGGACGGCGTCCTTGTCCCTGGACGCGGCACCCGCGATCCTGATGGCCTCGGAGAGCTGGCTGCCGATGGAGTGCACCGGGCTCAGCGCGGTCATGGGGTCCTGGGGAATCAGCGCGAGCGTCTTGCCGCGGACCTTGTCGATGGCTTTGGGCTCGGCGATCACGTCCACGC
Organism: Arthrobacter sp. Soil_N43; assembly: GCF_057655195.1. NCBI lineage: Bacteria > Bacillati > Actinomycetota > Actinomycetes > Micrococcales > Micrococcaceae > Arthrobacter > Arthrobacter sp. Soil_N43. Next base: position 1,710 of record NZ_JBDGML010000047.1, on the reverse strand, counting down.
CGTCGATCAGCACGGTGCCCGAGATCACGGCCAGGTCCTCCGGCAACAGCCGCAGGATGCCCATCGCCGTCGTCGATTTCCCGGAACCGGACTCACCGATGATGGTGACGGTCTCACCCCGGTGGATGCTGAAGCTCACTGAATCCACGGCGCGGATGATGCCGGCGTCGGTGATCAGCTCCACCTGGAAGTTGCGGACCTCCAGCAGGGCCGGCTCCTTATGGCGGGTGTCAGCCTGCGCTGGGTTGGTTTGGCCTTCGGCCGTGTGTGCGTTCATGTCAGGCACCCTTCTTCTTGCGGCGGGGACGGTCGCGGAGGCCGTCGCCCAGCAGGTTCACGCCCACCACCATGAGCACGATCACCAGGCCGGGCAGGGTGACCATCCACCAGGAGGTGGTGATGTAGTCCTGGCCGTCGGAAATGATGCGGCCCCAGGTGGCGAAGGGCCGCTGCGGCCCGGCACCGAGGAAGCTGAGCGCGCTTTCGAGCAGCACTGCCTGGGCCAGCAGGAGCAGCACCACCAGCGTCGCCTGCTTGATGACGTTCGGGATGATGTGCTGGATGAGGATCTGGATGCGGTGGAGGCCCAGGATCCTGGCGGCGGAAACGTAGGGCTTTTCGCGTTCCACCAGCACCATGGATCTGGTCAGCCTCGCCACTTCCGGCCATTGGGCTATGGCGATCACGAAGGTGATCACCGGGATGGACGGGCCGAAGAGCGCCACCACCAGCAGCAGCATCATCAGCAGCGGCAGGGACATCTGGGCTTCGAGGAGGCGGGAGACGATGGTGTCCACCCAGCCGCCGAAATAGCCGGCGGCCGCGCCGAGGATGATGCCGATGGCGCCGGAAACCAGCACTGCGAGCAGGCCGATAGTCAGGGAGACCTGGCCGCCGTGCAGCACGCGGGAGAGGAGGTCCCGTCCCAACTGGTCGGTGCCGAACAGGTGGCCGTCGGTCAGCGGCGGCAGGCGCCGGGCTGAGAGGTCCTGGAAGTTGGCGTCCGGCAGCGGGAGCACCTGGGCCAGGATGATGGGGATGATCACCAGCAGGGTGCAGACGGTGCCGACGATGAGCTTCCATTTGGCCGCATTACGACGGCGGGTGGCGCCTGCCTTGGCGATGTCCGCTTTAGTGACGGCGCTGGGGCTGGGCCGGCGTGCGGGCTGCCCGTCTGCCGCGGCGGGCGTTGCGGTGTCGAGGCTCATGCTGTTGCCGCCTTTCCAAGACGAACGCGGGGATCAAGGAGCGGATAAGCGAGGTCGATGAGCAGCTGAACAGCTACCGCCAGCAGCGCGGTGAGGAGGACCGTGGCCTGGATAAGGGGATAATCGCGGGTTTCGAGGGCCCGCACAATGAGGGAGCCGACGCCGGGCCAGGCGAACACCACCTCGACCACCACCACGCCGTTGAGCATCGCGGCGAACCGGGTGCCGAGGGCGGTGAAGACAGGGATGGCGGAATTGCCCATGGCGTAGCGCCACGTAAGGGCAGAGCTGTTGACGCCGCGGGAGCGGGCCACCGTGAGGAAGGGGGCAGCGAAATTGGCAGTCATCTCCCGCCGGACCATCCGGGAGATCAGGGCGATCTGCAGGATGGCGATAGTGATGGTGGGGAGCACGAGCCCGCCCCAGGTGGCGAAGCCGGAGGCCGGGAAGATCGGTATCAAAACGGCGAAGCCGGTAAGGAGCATGATGCCGGTCCAGAAGT
>NZ_JBDGML010000046.1:0-24622 GCF_057655195.1 Arthrobacter sp. Soil_N43 | reverse complement strand
ACCCAGCGTTCCTCGGTGTCCCCCACCTTCAGCAGCCCCGCGTCCTCCATGTCGGCCACAATATCCGTACCGTACAGCTCGGTAAGCCGTGAAAGCGGCACCCTGCGCGCGCAGGACAGCATTTCCATGACTTCGCGGCTTTCCGGTGTTTCGCGGGACCAGCGGGAGCGGACGATGTCGTCCAGGCCCGCGGCGCCGTCAAGGACGACCTTGTCCCGCAGCGTCCACACAGAATCGGAGAGGACAAGGTTTCCGGACTGCTGCTGCTCCGTAACGAGGGCCTTGAGCAGCAGCGGGTTACCGCCGACGATGGCGTGGTAGGTGCTCACGAGCGATGCGGACACCCGGTGCCCCAGCAGGGTCAGCAGGACCTGCCGGGTCTGCAGCTCGTTCAGGTTCTCCAGCCTCACTTCGGTGAGGCGGCGGTCCGTCAGCAACCAATGGAAGTCCGCGGGAAGGTCGCTGGTGCCGGGGGCGATCGCGATGACCCGCGCCGTCCGGGTCAGCATGATGTTCAGCAGGATGCCGGCGCTCATGTCATCGATCATGCCGGTGGTGTCCAGGGTGATGATGCATTCCCTGCCGCCGGCGTCGCTCTTGATGAGTGAGGTGATGCCCTGCAGGATGGCCGTGGGAGACCCCATCGCCGACTGCGGAAGGCGGGCCAGCAGGAAGGCCAGGCAGCCGTAGGAGGTCTGCGAACCGGCGAGCGGGCTGCGGAGCTGGAGTGCCCAGACGTCCGGGCCAAGATCAGCCACGGCGGTCCGGGCCAGCGAGGATTTGCCTACACCGCGGGCACCGGTAATGACGACCCCCAGGGAGCCGGGATCCGTCAGGGCATTGCGGATTGATTCAAGGTCGGCGCTGCGCGCAGGGACCGACCAACGTTGAAGGTCCGTTCCGCCGGCTGAAGCGCCTGGTCCCGCCAGCACTCCCGCCGTAGACCCACGTCCCCAGCTCAGTGGCTCATTTGACATGAACTTTTCCTTACATCCCGCTTTGCAGGATCAAGGCCCCATCGCCTCCCCCGCTTACGAGACAGACTACCCCGATACCCGTGACATAAAACAGGGCAAACGTTTCACATTTCGGCGTGTCCCGGCCGCCCGGCAGCCGGCCGGACCGCCGCCGTCAGACCTTGGCCGGATGGAAACGCTGCTGGGCCGCCGTCAGCCCGTCCCGGATCAGGAGCTCCACGGCGTCCGCTGCCTCATCGATCAGGAAAGGCAGTTCCTTCTTTTCCGCCGGCGCGAAGTCACGCAAGACGAAGTCCGCCGTATCCATCCGCCCGGGCGGCCTGCCGACCCCCACCCGGACACGGAGATAATCCTTGGTGGCCAGGGCCTTGGACATGTCCCGGAGGCCGTTGTGGCCCCCCTCACCGCCCCCGATTTTCAGCTTCACCGTGTTGAAGGGGATGTCGATCTCATCGTGGACTGCCACAACCCGCGATGGATCGACGTCATAAAAGTGCGCCAGCGCTGCAACAGGCCCGCCCGAGACGTTCATGTAGGTCACCGGCTTGGCGAGGACCAGGCGCGGACCGCCAATGCCCAGCCTGCCCTCCAGCACCTGCGCCCGGGCCTTGTGGACTTTGAAGTTGCCGCCAACGCGGGCCGCGAGCTCATCGAGGACCATCTGGCCGACGTTGTGCCGGTTGCGGCTGTACTCGGGGCCCGGGTTTCCAAGGCCGACAATCAGCCAGGTATCAGTCATGGATCAATCCTAAAGTGGTCGGATACGCCAGTGGCCGGGCCCAAAGGACCCGGCCACCGGTACGCAACGCGAAGAAATGCGGTGCGGGAAAACAGTGCCGTAATTACTCGGCGGAAGCTGCCTCGGCCGGAGCCCCTGCTTCTGCGGCTCCCTCTTCGCCTTCCGCAGCTTCAGCGACGGCCTCGGAGATGTTGACGACGAGGGCATCGGCGTCAGTCAGCAGGACCGAGCCCTTGGGGAGGACCAGATCGGACCCGTGGATGTGCTCGCCGGCGCCGCGGCCCTCGATGTCAACCTCGACGGCGGTGGGCAGGTGCGTTGCCTCGGCCTCGAGGGACACGACGGTCAGCTCGAGGTTGTGGACGGTGCCGGGTGCGGTTTCGCCGGAGAGGTGCACGGGAACGTCGACGGTGACCGTCTCGCCCTGGCGGACGGTCAGGAGGTCGATGTGCTCGATGATCTGCTTGATCGGGTCGCGCTGGATGTCCTTGACCAGGGCGAGGTGGCCTTCGCCGTTGATGTCCAGGGACAGCAGGGCGTTGGCGGTGCGCACGGCCAGGGTGGTGGCCTTGGCCGGAAGGGTGATGTGGATGGGCTCGGCGCCGTGGCCGTAGATGACGGCCGGGATCTGGCCGGCCATGCGGGCGCGGCGGGCGAAGCCCTTGCCGAATTCGGTGCGTACTTCTGCTGCGAGCTTCTGCTCAGACATGGATATCTCCTGGTAGCTTGTGGGTTGTCAGCAAGGGCGGAGGTCTGGAGCGACCTTCAACGCCGGGCGGCCCGGGGGCGCCCTTCCAGAAGGGAGATTCAGACCCAGTCGATAACGGAGACCAGTGGTCCGGTTGCCCGGAGCTACTCTCCCTCGCCAAGGTATCGGGATAGATCCTATCAGCGTCGGGACCGAATACTGAAAACAGGCCCGGCGACTGCTGGTTGAGCCTGCCGAAACGGGGTTTCGGCAGGCTCAACCATCGCAGCCTGGGAAATCAGGCGTTGCCGTCGAACAGGCTGGTGACTGAACCGTCGTCGAACACTTCACGGACGGCCCGGGCGATGAGTGGCGCGATGGACAGCACCGTGAGCTCCGGGAAGCGCTTGTCTGCCGGAATCGGCAGCGTGTCCGTTACCACCACTTCGCGGGCGCCCGACTCGGACAGACGGCGGGCAGCGGGGTCGGAGAAGACCGCGTGCGTCGCAGCGATGATCACGTCCTTAGCTCCGGCGTTCTTGAGTACGGCCACGGCTCCGGAAATGGTGCCGCCGGTGTCGATCATGTCGTCGATGAGGACGCAGGTGCGTCCTTCGATCTGGCCCACCACGGTCTTGGACACAGCCTGGTTCGGAACCGTGAGGTCGCGGCTCTTGTGGACGAAGGCGAGCGGCGCCCCGCCCAGGCGCTCGGCCCACTGCTCGGCGACGCGGACGCGGCCGGTGTCGGGCGAGACTACGGTGATGTTGTCGGCTGCGACCCGTGTCCGGATGTAGTCCGCAAGAAGCGGAATGGCCATGAGGTGGTCCACCGGGCCGTCGAAGAAGCCCTGGATCTGCGACGTGTGCAGGTCAACGCTCATGATGCGGTCCGCGCCGGCCGTCTTGTACAGGTCTGCGACCAGGCGCGCCGAGATCGGTTCGCGGCCGCGGCCCTTCTTGTCCTGGCGGGAGTAGGGGTAGAACGGCGAGACGACGGTGATCCGCTTGGCCGAGGCCCGCTTCAGCGAATCGATCATGATCAGCTGTTCCATGAGGTGGTTGTTCAGGGGTGCCGGGTGGGACTGGATGACGAAGGCGTCGGTGCCGCGGACGCTTTCGCCGGCCCGCACGTAGATCTCACCGTTGGCGAAATCGTAGGCATCCACGGGCAGCAGCTCCGTGCCGAGCTCCTTGGCGATCTGACGGGCAAGCTCCGGATGCGCACGCCCTGCGGCGAGCACCAGCTTCTTTTCGCCGCGAGCCGTAATTTCGGTCATGGTTGCTTGCCCTCTTCTGTAGATACCGGGGAATTGGAGGTGTGACTGCGCACTTCGCCTGCTGCCTCCGCCAGGGCCGCGGACAGCGAACCCGGACGGTTGGCGAGAACCCAACCCTCCGCGTTGCGCTGTGCGGCCATGGACAGAGCCAGGGCGCCTGCGGGTACGTCCTTCCGGATCACGGCACCGGCGCCGCTGTAGGCGCCGTCCCCCACCGTGACCGGAGCAACGAATACTGTGTTGGAACCGGTGCGGACGCCGGATCCGATCACCGTGCGGTGCTTCTTCTCGCCGTCGTAATTGGCGGTGATGTTGCCGCAGCCGATGTTGGTGTCCTCGCCGATTTCAGCGTCGCCGGCGTAGCCGAGGTGCGACAGCTTGGAGCCGCGGCCGATGGTCACGTTCTTGGTTTCGTAGAAGGCGCCGATCTTGCCGGTCTCGCCCAGCACCGTCCCCGGACGCAGGTACGTGAACGGGCCGACGCTGGCCCCCGCTCCGATGTCCGCACCGGAGCCGTGCGTGCGGGTCACCTTTGCGCCCTCGCCGATGCGGACGTCGGTCAGGGTTGAGTCAGGGCCGACGACGGCGTCACGCGCCACCGCGGTGTTGCCGTGCAGTTGCGTATTGGGCAGGATCCGGACGTCCTCTGCCAGGGTGACGGTGGAATCGATCCACGTGGTGGCAGGGTCAACGACCGTCACGCCGGCGCGCATCCAGGCTTCCACGATGCGCCTGTTGTGCTCGGCTCCGAGCGCAGCGAGCTGCACGCGGTCGTTGGCGCCTTCGACCTGCCAGCGGTCCTCGGTGACGACGGCGGCGACGCGCCCGCTGGCCTCGCGCACCAGCCCCAGGACGTCCGTCAGGTACTTTTCGCCCTGCGAGTTGTCCGTTGTCACATGGCTGAGGGCGTCCCTGAGCACCGCTGCGTCAAAGGCATAGATTCCGGAGTTGATTTCGCGGATCCCGCGCTCATCATCGGTGGCGTCCTTGTGCTCGCGGATGCCGCTCACCGTGCCGTCTGCGGAGCGGAGGATGCGGCCGTAGCCGGTGGCGTCGTCGAGCAATGCCGTGAGCACAGTGATCGCGTTGCCTTCGGATTCGTGTTTGGCGACGAGTTCGGCGAGCATCCCGCCGGTCAGCAGCGGCACATCGCCGTAGGTCACCACCACGGTGCCTTCGAGGAGCGCTTCCGCGTCCAGCGCCTCAAGAGCGACTTCGACGGCCCGTCCCGTGCCGGGGACCTCGTCCTGGTCGACAATCAGGGCTTCGGGGTCCAGCTCCTTGAGGTGGGCGGCCACGCGGTCACGCTCGTGCCGGACAACGAGGGCCACCCGCTGCGGGTTGATGGCGCGCGCGGCGAGCAGGGCGTGCCCGACCATGGAACGGCCGCCGATTTCGTGGAGGATCTTGGGGGTACGGGACTTCATCCGGGTACCGGCACCTGCAGCTAGGACGATTACGGCGGCTGGGCCGGACTTCTCGGGGCTCACGTACGGGCTCTCCTTGGTCGGTTGCGGTGCTGCATCCGCGCCTGCCTGCGCGGCGGCGCCCGAACCTGCGCCCGGAGCCGGCAACAGGCATCATCCTACTGGACGGCGCTGATGCAGCAGTTCCGCCCATAGGATTCGAACCTATACTCCACGGCTCCAAAGGCCGGGGTGCTGCCATTACACCAGAGCGGACCGTGCCGGGCCGCTAAGCCCGGGCACGAGAACCAATTCTGCCACGAACGGCGACACTCATGCGACCTCGCAGCGTGAGGCATGAAGGGACGGTGAGCAAGAGCACAAGGCCGGCCAGCCCTCCCCCGTCGTCCGGGCCTCCGCCATCGTCCATTGTCACCTACGCCTTCCGGTGAGTTCGACTCCCAACGGCCGGATGGCGGTCCTTCCGAAGGAGCGCATCGCAGCACATCGGAGCGCACAGGTCGCCCAGCGACCGGAGCGTTCCCTATGGGCTGTGTCTAAGCGACGCGGAAGGGGCGCCTTCCGGCACCAGTCACCCCGGCCCCTTCGGCACCCAGCCGCCGCCCGATGCCTACTCGCCTAGGACTTCGAGGGCCTCGAGCCATTCGAGCTCGAGGGCTTCGCGGTCGTCGGCCAGGGTTTTGAGCTTCTTGTTGAGGTCGGCCATGGCATCGAAGTCGTTGTCGGCCGTGGCCTTGACCATTTGGGCGTGGATCTTTTCTTCCTGTTGCGTCAACTTGCCCAGCTGGCGCTCGATGCGGTTCTTGGCCTTGCGGGCGTCGCGCTTCTCAGCCTCGGATGCTCCCGAGACAGGCGCTGCAGTGCCGGAGCTTGCCGAGGTGACCGGGTTGCCGCCGCCGGTGATCGTGGACCCGGCCATCGCGGATTCCCGGAGTTCGAGGTACTGGTCCACGCCGCCGGGCAGGCCGCGGATCTTGCCGTCGCCCAGGAGTGCCATCTGGTGGTCGGTGACGCGTTCCAGCAGATAGCGGTCGTGGCTGACAACGACGAGGGTGCCGGGCCAGCCGTCGAGGACGTCCTCGACGGCGGCGAGGGTATCGGTGTCGAGGTCGTTGGTGGGTTCGTCGAGCATCAGCACGTTGGGCTCCCCGACGAGCAGGCGCAGGAGCTGCAGCCGGCGCCGCTCACCGCCGGAAAGGTCGCGGACGGGCGTCCACTGCTTCTCGTTGGTGAAGCCAAGCTGTTCAACGAGCTGGCCGGCACTGAATTCCTTCCCGCCAACGTTGAAGGAACGCTTTTCACGCTCGATGACCTCGATGACCCGGAGGTCGGCAACGTCGTCGAGCTCTTTGACTTCCTGGGTGAGGACGGCGGTGACGACCGTCTTGCCGCGCTTGACTTTGCCGGAGGTTGGTTGAATCTCGCCGTTGAGGAGCTTCAGCAGGGTGGTCTTGCCTGCGCCGTTGACACCCACGAGTCCGAGGCGTTCGCCCGGCGCCAGCCGAAGGGTGATGTTGTTGAACAGCTTCTGGCCCTCGTCACCGCCGAGGAAATCCAGGGACACGTTTTCCAGGTCCAGGACGTCCTTGCCGAGGCGGGCGGTAGCCATCTTGCTCAGCGCCATGGAATCCCGGGGTTCGGGAACGTCGGCGATCAGCGCGTTCGCGGCCTCGATCCGGAACTTTGGCTTGGCGGTGCGGGCAGGGGCGCCGCGGCGCAGCCAGGCGAGTTCCTTCTTCACGAGCTGCTGGCGCTTGCCCTCGACCACGGACGCCATGCGGTCGCGTTCTGCGCGGGCCAGCACGTAGGCGGCATAACCGCCGTCGAACGGGTCCATAATCCCGTCGTGGATTTCCCACGTCTTGTTGCAGACTTCATCGAGGAACCAGCGGTCGTGAGTAACAACCAGGAATGCGCCCTGGTTGGCCCGCCAGCGGGTCTTCAGGTGCCGTGACAGCCAGGCGACGCCTTCGACGTCGAGGTGGTTGGTGGGCTCATCGAGCATGATGACGTCGTGGTCCTCGATGAGGAGCTTGGCCAGCGCCACGCGCCGTTTCTGGCCGCCGGACAGGGCGTGCACGTTGGCGTGCCAGTCGACGTCGGACACCAGGCCGCCCATCACCTCACGGATCTGCGGGTTGCGTGCCCATTCATAGTCCGCCTGGTCACCAACGATGGCGGCACCGACCGTGAGGTCGCCGTCGAGCACATCGCTCTGGTCCAGGTAGCCGATGTTGACGTCTCCGCGCTTGGTGACGCGGCCGGAATCCGGTGTGGACCGCAGCGCCAGCAGCCGCATCAGCGTGGACTTGCCGTCACCGTTGCGGCCCACCATGCCGATGCGGTCGCCCTCCTCGAGTCCGAGGGTGACGCCATCGAGAACGGTGCGGGTTGCGTACGAGACCGTGAGGCTCTCGCCGCCGAGCAGGTGTGCCACGGGGAACTGCTTTCTTCTGCGGATTTCTTCTGCGAACGGGGAACTGAAAGTTAAAGGGTATTGAGAGGGTATTAAAGGAGCGTATCGGAGATGATGCGCGCTCCGGGCACCGGGCCGTGGACCGGGAGGGCGGTGAGGCCCTTGTGCCGGAGCTCTTCGGCGAGGCCTTCGGCGGCTTCCGGGTTGTGGGCCAGCAGTGCAACGGTGGGGCCCGAGCCCGAGACGATCCCCGCGATGGCACCGCACGATTCGCCGAGGCCCAGGGTGTCGCGGAGGCTGGGCGCGAGTTCAATGGAGGCCCTCTGAAGGTCGTTGACGAGCACACGGCTCAGGGCGTCGGGGTCACCGCTGCGCAGCGCCTGCAGGATCTTCGGGTCCACCGCGGTGGGTTCGTCCACCTCAAGCCCTTCGGCCTCCCGCAGCCTGTCCAGGGTCTTGAAGACGTCCGGGGTGGAAAGCCCGAACTCGGCGGTGACCAGGACCCAGTCCATCTGGGCTTTGGCCAGCGCCGGAGAGAGATCGTCGCCCACGCCCAGGCCCACCGCCGTGCCGCCCAGCAGTGCGAAGGGGACATCGGCGCCCAGTTCCCCGGCCAGCTGGGCCAGTTCGTCCCGGGACAGGCCGCTGTTCCAGAGCGCGTCGCAGGCCAACAGCGTGGCGGCGGCGTCGGCGGATCCGCCACCCATGCCGCCGGCCACCGGCACCCGCTTGGTGATGTCGAGGTGCACCCCGGTGGAATGCTCGGACACATCGGCCATGAGGGCGGCGGCCTTGTAGGCAAGGTTGCGTTCGTCGAGCGGGATGTCGACGCCGTCCAGGTCGAGCGTGCTGTCCGGACTGATGCCCACGGTGATGCCGTCCCCCGGCGTGCTGGTGGCGGCCACTTCCTCATACAGCGAAACGGCCAGGTAAACGCTCGCCACCGAGTGATAGCCGTCGGGGCGCAGTGGGCCCACATCCAGTGAGACGTTCACTTTGCCCGGAGCCTTGACCCGGACGGTCCTCGCCGCAAAGCGCCCTCTCACTGCGTTCATGAGTCCAAGCTAGGGCATGGCGGTGCCGGGCTCCAACAAGGGCACGGCGGCAGCGTGTTCCCGGCGTCCGCTGTTCCCGGCGTCGTGCCGCTGCCGGTCAAGCGTCCGCAGCCTGGCGGGCTTCGGCGATCCGGGCGAAAGCGGCAATGTCGATAACCTCGCCGCGCGCCGTGGGATCCACGCCGGCGGCCACGAGGCAGCGCTCCGCCTCGGCCGCGCTTCCGGCCCAACCGGCGAGGGCGGCCCGGAGGGTTTTCCGGCGCTGGGCGAACGCGGCATCGATCACCGCGAAGACCTGCTCCCGGCTGGCCGTGGTGGCCGGAGGTTCCCGGCGGGTGAAGGCCACCAGCCCGGACTGGATCTTGGGGGCGGGCCAAAAGACGTTCATGCCGATCACTCCGGCCTTGCGCATGCTGCTGTACCACGCCGCCTTGACGGAGGGCACCCCGTAGATCTTGGAGCCGGGGCCGGCGGCAAGGCGGTCAGCCACCTCGTCCTGGACCATCACCAGACCGTGCCGGATCGACGGGAAGTGCTGCAGGAGGTGCAGGACAACGGGAACAGCCACGTTGTAGGGCAGGTTGGCCACGAGGGCCGCTGGCTCTGCCGGCAGGTCGGTGACCTTCATGGCGTCCGCGAGCACGAGGTGGAAGTCGCCGGCGGCGTCCGGCCGCCACTGCCGCACGGTTTCCGGCAGCTTGGCTGCCAGCACCGGATCGATTTCGACGGCGACAACAGACTTCGCGGCGTCCAGCAGCCCCAGCGTGAGAGATCCGAGCCCGGGTCCAATTTCGAGGACCGTCTCCTCCGGTCCGATGCCTGCTGCGGCCACAATCCTGCGGATGGTGTTGCCGTCAATCACGAAGTTCTGCCCCAGCGTCTTGGTGGGGCGTACACCGATTTCCTCGGCCAGCCTGCGGATGTCAGACGCGCCTAAGAGAGGGGCGGGCGCGGTACCGGGGGCGGAGGGAGTCGGGTCAGTCACCTAGGTATCCTATCCCGCCACCCCGCAGCCGCGGCGCGTTGCGGGGAAGGCAAGGAGAGATGGCGAAGGCGGGAAGGCAAGGCCCGAAGGCAAGGCCCAACGGCGAAGGCCGGGCCCGGAGATTCCGGACCCGGCCTTTCGCAGCCCCGCAGCCGTGGTCAGTTGCCGCGGAAGGGCTGTGGGTGCCTGTGCTTTGCGTCGGGGCGTGTTAGCCGCCGGCTGCCCAGCCGCAGCCCCAGGGCTGCAGGCCGCGCTCGGCGTAGACGCGGTTGGCGATGTCGATCTGCTGGGCCTTCGTGGCTTGGCTGGCGTTGGGGGCATAGGCTCCGCCGCCGGCACCGATCCAGGTCTGGATGTCGAACTGCAGGCCGCCGTAGTATCCGTTGCCGCTGTTGATCGACCAGTTGCCGCCCGATTCGCACTGTGCGATCTTGTCCCACATGGCCACGTTCATCATGGCCGGGGCTGCGGCGCCGGTGTTGGCGTCTTCGGGCGCGGCGGCGGGCTTGGGCTCCTCTTTGGTGCCGACGGTGATCTTCTCCGTCACCGGCTCCAGCGTTGCCGTCCGGGAAACCAACGTCCGGCTCGCTTCGCGGCCGTCGACCAGGACGAGCTTGTACTTCTCCGTCACCGTCCCGGGGACACCGGCCTGGGTAACCTTCTCTTCACCCTTGAGCATGTCAGTACTGTCCGTGGTCAGCGTCTTGAAGGGGACCTCTTCGGTGACCGTGGCCGTCTTGCTGGTATCGACGCGGGATACCTTGATCACCATGTTGTTGACAACGTGCGCGTTGGGTGGCTGCGAGGTGCGGTCGGCGGTTGCCAGCTTCACCTTGGCGTCCTTGAGTACCTCGCCGACCGTGGTGGCTGTGGTGGTGGTCTTGGCAGCCTTGCCGTCGGCCAGGATGCTCACGGTCTTCGGCGTCGAAATGGCCACGAAGGATCCGTCGACGGACAGCTGGGCGGTCCTCGGCACCGAGAGTTCGGATGCGCTGGCCACTCCGAGCTGGGTCACCAGGCCTGCTACGTCCTGGGCCGTGGTGCTGACGGTCTTTTCTGCGCCGTCCAGGCTCACCTTGACTGCCTTGGCCAGGTTGACGTTGATCACCGAGCCGTTCTCAACGTGCGCATCCAGCGAGGGCGACACGCGGTCGGAGGCCTGGAGGTCCATTTTGGCCGCCTTGACGACCTGCTCCACCGTGCCGCCGAACGTCTGGACGGAGCTTACTTTGCCATCAACGTTCAGGGTGACTGTCTTGTTGTTGCCTACGAAGGCCACGAGCCCCAGTACGAGTGCTGAGAGCACCACAAGCTGGGCCGCTACCTTGACGAAACTGAACTTGCCGTCCGACGTAAAGAACTTGACCACGATTGCCCATATCTTTGGAGCCATCCGGGCACGGGGAAAAACGCACAGCAGTACCTGCGGCAGGGACACCCGGGGGTGGCTCCGGACCAGCCCGGAGGTCTGCAGCAGGCTTGCGCGCCGCCACACTCACAAGGCAGGACACCGGAGGCGCCCTGCCTGAAACGTGAGTGACATCATCCGGAGGCCTTCCCCGACCCCGGCTAATAGTTGTTCACTGTAACCGATCCGTTATAAACGGACCAAAAATATTACATACCGGGTATGCACGTGCGGCTCGGGAGGGTGTGCGGACTCACTCCCAAGATCCGTAGGCCCGCAAGGTATTTTCGCTGATGCGGCCGCACAGCGCGGCCAGGTCCGTCTCTGTCAATTCGGCCATGGCCCGCACGGTGTACGGCACCATGTAGCTGGCGTTGGGCCTGCCCCGGTGGGGGTGCGGGGTGAGGAACGGCGAATCAGTTTCCACCAGGACCAGTTCCGGGTTGGCAACCGCCAGCGACGCCCTGAGGTTGGCGGCGTTCTTGAAGGTGAGCGTTCCGGCGAAGGACATGAACCACCCTTCGCGGTTGCAGATCCTGGCCAGGTCCTCGTCCCCTGAATAGCAGTGGAAGACCACACGGTCCGGGGTCCCCTCCTCCCGCAGTACCTGCACGACGTCGTCGTGGGCGTCCCGGTCATGGATCTGCAGGGTCAGGTCGAGCCTTTTGGCAATGTCGATATGGCGGCGGAACGAATAGCGCTGGTGGACCAGCCCCTCGCCCTCGGTGCGGAAGAAGTCGAGGCCGGTTTCCCCGATGGCCCGGATGCGGGGGTGCGCGGCAAGCTCCTCGATCTCCCGGAGCGCCGCCTCAAGCTCACCCCGCCGGGCATAGTCGGGGGCGTCGTTGGGGTGGATCGCGACGGCGCCGAGCAGCCGGGTGTCCAGATCAACCGCACGGACCGTGAACCTCGAGGATTCAAGGTCGGTGCCCACCTGGACAGCACCGCGGACCCCGACTGCTTCAGCAGCGTCCAACGCCGCGCTGAGCTCCACCTGGGGGTCGGCGCCGGGGTAGTCGAGGTGGGTATGGTTGTCCATCACGGGCACCGGCAGTGGTTCCGGAGCGGGAGGGTAGCCCTGCTTTCCGGATCCGTCCGTTCCGGGCGCCCGGTAAGCCTTGGGGGTCAGGGAATTGCACATTCCTCCAGCCTAGCGGCGGAGGCACTTCACACGTTTCCTGGCCACCGGCGGCACGGCGGCAGGCGTCGCGGGAGTCGTCGCAGGAGTCGTCGCAGCAGTCGTACGCGGGGCGCCCAGAATTACCCGGAACTCTCTGTCAGGTACGGCAGTTGTGTTAGTACGCTGGTACGGAGAGATGTGATCGCCCAAAGACGGGCAACGGCAGGCTGCTGCTGCACCGTTCCCCGCGTCACTCAGGGCTGAAAGGTTGCCGATGGAACCGCACCGACGCACCAGGATGGATGAGGACATCGTTCCCGGCGGGAAAGGGTTCGCCGAGAGGGCTGCGCACGGCGGAAACCAGCTCAACGGCCACAAGCCCGGCCCCCTGGGCCCCCAGGCCTTCCGTTCCGCAAGCGAACGTATCCTGACCGCCATCAACACGGTGATCGACGGCAAGGCTGAAGCCGCCAAGCTCGCCCTGACGGTGCTGCTCGCACAGGGCCACCTGCTGCTGGAAGACGTGCCTGGCGTGGGCAAGACCCTCCTCGCCAAGACCCTGGCGCGCACGATCGACTGCTCCGTCAGCCGGATCCAGTTCACTCCTGATCTTCTCCCCTCCGATGTGACCGGCGTGTCCATCTACAACCAGTCGTCGCGCCAGTTTGAGTTCCGTCCCGGTGCCGTCTTCGCCAACATCGTCATCGGCGACGAAATCAACCGCGCCTCGGCCAAGACGCAGTCCGCCCTGCTCGAATGCATGGAGGAGCACCAGGTGACGGTGGACGGCCATTCCTACAAACTGGCCGAACCGTTCATGGTGGTGGCCACCCAGAACCCGATCGAGATGGAAGGGACCTACCCGCTGCCCGAAGCGCAGCGGGACCGGTTCATGGCACGGATCTCCATGGGTTACCCGGACAAGGACTCCGAGATCGAAATGCTGGAAACCCACCAGGCCTCGTCTCCCTTGGCACGGGTGTCCTCCGTGGTGACTTCCGCGGACGTCGCGGCGATGATCGCCACGGTCCAGCAGGTTTACGTGTCCCAGTCCGTGAAGGAGTACACGGTGGCCGTGGGACGCGCCACGCGTGACAGCGCCATGCTGCGCCTTGGTGCCAGCCCGCGTTCCATGCTCCAGTTGCTCCGCGCGGCCAAGGCCACGGCGGCACTGGACGGCAGGGACTTCGTGCTCCCGGACGACGTCGTGGCCGTTGCCGAGTCAGTGCTGGCGCACCGCATCATCCTGGACCGGAAGGCCGTCAGCACCGGTGAGACGCCCCAGAGCGTGATCCGCGGCGTACTCGCCAAGCTGCCCGTCAGCCAGGAGATGAACGAGTCCGTTCATGCCTCCCGGCAGGCCAGGGCGGCCGAACTGCGGCCCAGCCGCTAGCCAGGTTGCCATGGCACTGCTGGACCGTCTCCCCCGGCACCTCTTCACCTCCCGAGGCTGGGGACTCCTCGCGGCAGGCACGCTTTCCCTGCTTTGCGCCCAGGTCATGGGCCGCCGGGACCTGCTCGGCCTGGGCGTCCTCCTGGTGGTCCTGCCGCTCATTTCGCTCGCGGGCATCCGGCTGGTCAAGCCACGCTTCCGCGTATACCGGGAGTTCAGCCCTGCCACTGTCGAGACGGCGTCAGCCACCACCGTGAGGCTGGCCGTCGCACGGACCGGGCCGGAGGCAGGCAGGATCATCATGGAAGAACGGCTCCCCTCGAGGTTCGGCGAGTCGCCGGCGTTCCGCTTTCCCTCGAGATCCGCCAGCGGCGGAACCAGCCGCTATGAGTACCGCCTGCGCTCCGGGAAGCGGGGCCAGTTCACGATCGGCCCCGTCACGGCCGAGTTCACAGACCCGTTCGGGCTTTCGCTGCACAGGCACACGATTGACGACGGCGATACGCTCACCGTGACGCCGGCCGCCGTCGAGCTTCCCGTTACGGGACTCGCAGGGGCACGGGGGAACGACGGCATCACCGCCACGCGGATCCGGGCCAATCCCAGCGACGATGACGTCATGACCAGGGAGTACCGCCACGGCGATCCGATGCGTCGGGTCCACTGGCCCGCCACCGCCCGCCACGGCGCCCTGATGGTGCGGCAGGAGGAATCGGTGACCACGCCCGAGGCGACGATCATCCTCGATCAGCGGTTTGGTGCTCACTCCAGCGGTTTCGGCTCGGTCTTCAGCGGTTCAGGCGACGACGGCAACGAGCTCGTCACGAGCGACACCTTCGAATGGGCCGTCACGGTCGCCATGTCCGTCAGTGCGCACCTTTCCGAGCGGAATTACTCCCTCCGGTTCCTCGACGCCGCCGGCGACCCCGCCTTCCACCGCTCCCCCTCAGCGCCGGAACCTGACTGTGAGGAATACAGCGGCGCGGCGGGGCTCCAGTCCATCGCCGAGAGCCTGGCGGCCATCCAGCTTTCCGGTCCGCACCACCTGCGCCGGGAGCACGATACGTCTGCCCGGGAGCACTCAGGAGGCGGCGAATCCGGGCAATCGGTGTTCGATGACCGGCTCATTGACAAACTCGCAGCACACCGGATGCGCGGCCCCGTACTGGCGGTCCTCGGACGAATCTCGCCGGCCGAGGCACGGGCACTGGCGCCGGCCGCCGGTTATGCGGCCAACGCCTTTGCCATCGTGATCACCGACAGGCCCACGGAGTCCTCCGAGGTCCTCGAGGCACTGCGCCGCGGCGGCTGGCGTGCGGTCGCCGTGGATGCGGCCACGTCCCTGCCGGCCGCATGGACGTATTTCGATGAAGGCGACGCCACCCTCGCAGCTGCGGCTGCCGACGTGCGCCGCGGTGCGGAGGTGACGCGATGACTCTCGCTCCCCAGCGTCAGGCCGGCGCCGCGCCGCAGCCGTCGACGGCCACGTCGGAACGCCGTCGCCGCCCGGGCGCCGGCGCCTATCCGTGGGCGATGTCGGGGGCCGTGGCGGTCGCCGTGATCGGGGCGGCCGTCTCCCTCAACGGTGTGCTGAGAGGATGGGCCTGGTTCCTGCCGGTGCTCACCACCATCCTGGTGGTGTCCCTGACCATGGCCGGGCTCCGCGCCCTGCGGGCCCAGCCGCTGCTGGTCACGCTGGGCGGCTTCGTGTCCCTGCTGTTCATCCTGATCTTCACGTTCTTCCGCCGGGACAGCATCGCCGGCCTCATTCCCTCGGACGCCACCATGGCGGCGCTGGGAAGGCACCTCCGGCGGGCCAGCGAAACGGTGCTGTCGGAAAGCTCTCCGGTCGCCCCCAACGCAGGCATCGTCCTGGTGACATGCGCCGCCCTGGGCCTGGTGGTCATTCTCATCGACGCGCTCGCCCTTCCCCTGGGCATGCCCGCCACGAGCGGCCTGGGCCTCCTGGCAGTGCTCGTGGTGCCGGCCATGATCAAGCCACAAAGCGTCGGGTTGGCTGGCTTCCTTGGAACGGCGACGGGTTTCCTGCTCATTCTCGCGTGCAGCCAGTGGTTCGCCCCGGATGCCCGTGTCCAGGCGGACACCGCGCGCAATCCCGGTCAGATCAGACGCGCCGCGATGACCGGTGCCGTTGCGCTGGTGGCCACGCTGGTGCTGCAGCTCGTCATTCCCGGCTTCGACCAGGGCACGTTCCCGCAGGGATCGCGGCTCAATCCTTGGGCCTCCTCCAGCGGCCTGAATCCCATGATCAGCCTGGGCAACAGCCTGCGCCGCCCGTCCGGCGACGGACGGATCACCTACGCCACCAATGCCACCACGCCCCTGTATCTGCGCTCCGTGACGGTGGACCGGTTCGACGGCGAGGCCTGGTCCCCGGACGACCGCAATTCCTCCCGCAGAACGGGGCCCGGGCGCATGGAGGTGGGGCACGAGATGCTGGCTCCGGAGCAGGTCCGCCAGGTCACTGTGGTCAACACCGGCGACTTCACCAGCCCGTACCTGCCTGTCCCCTATGCGCCCGAAGCGGTCAACGGACTGACCGGCCGGTGGAGCTGGGATCCCGCCACGCTGAGCATCAGGGGTACCGACACCAATTCGCGGAACCAGCAGTACCTGGTTCGGTCCTCCGCCCCGAAGCTGACCACGGAACTTCTGGACGGGTCATCGGCGCCGGTCAGGGGTATACCGGACGAGTTCATCAGGCCACCGGCCAACGTGCCGGAAGTCGTCCGGACCACCGCCGACTCCGTGACATCGGACAGCAGAACCGCCTACGAGAAGGCGATGGCCATTCAGAGGTACCTGCGCGGCGGGGCGTTCACCTATTCCCTGGAGTCACCGGTCCAGGGAGGCTATGACGGCAACGGCCTGTCGGTGCTGGCGGACTTCCTGACGCAAAAGAGCGGCTACTGCATCCACTTCGCCTCCGCCATGGCCGTCATGGCCCGGGTTGAGGGGATTCCCAGCCGGATTGCGGTTGGCTATGCACCGGGCCGGCTGACGGGCGCCACGGTATCGGTCGCCGGGCAGGGCGCGCTCCCCGAATTCGAGGTTGACGCCCGTGACGCCCACGCCTGGCCGGAACTGTATTTTCAGGGGCTTGGCTGGGTGCCGTTCGAGCCCACCCCGTCGCGCGGCTTCGTGCCGCCGTACGCCCAGGACTCCTCGTCCGGCGGTGCCAGCACGAACGACGGCACCAATGACGGCCTGCTGCCCACGAACGGCGCCACCCCGCCTCCCGCAACGACACCCGCCCCCCTCCCCCTCCCCGGAGGCGGCGAGGCCGGGGCAGGGAACCAGACGGTTGCCGTGCTTTATTTGGCGGCAGGCGGGCTGCTGCTGGTGCTGATTGCCACGGCGCCGCGGATGGTGCGGACGGGCCTGCGCTCCCGGCGCCTGCGGGGACCGGCAGCCCGGACCGGGCAGGCGGCCGCTCCGCTCGCATGGGCTGAGTTGCGGGACCTCGCCACGGACTACGGCGTGCGCCCGCTGCCCAGTGAGACGCCGCGCGCGTTTTCTGCCCGGCTCAGCTGTTCGCCGGCGCTGGGGCCGGGCCCACATCCCTATACCCCTGATGCGCCCGGATCCTCGGGGCACCTTGACGCAGAGACCGCTGTGCACGGCCTCACCGCCGCCTTTGAACGCCACCAGTACGGCCGCCCGGCCGCCGCGGGCAGCCCGGAAGAGACGGCTGCCGCCCCTGATCCGCGAGCGGCACAAGAGATCGCCGTGGTCCGGAAGGCGCTGCGCCGCAACGCAGGACCATTGGGCCGCCTGCGCGCCGAGTGGCTGCCGCCGTCGGTGATGTCACGGTGGGGCAGCCTCGCCGGTGCGCCGTTCCGGGCCGTCGCCCGTGGCGTGGCGCGCGCGGGAAAGGCCGCCGCGGGCTCCTGGACAAGGGCCCGCGACGGCCTGCGGCGGCTCCGCGAGGGCTAGCCGGCGTACGGGTCGGCGATGCCGATGTACTGGGTGTAGAGGTATTCCTCGATGCCCTCGAGGCCGCCTTCGCGTCCGAGGCCGGACTGCTTCACGCCGCCGAACGGCGCCGCGGCGTTGGAGACAACACCGGCGTTCAGGCCGAGCATGCCGGTCTCGAGGCGCTCACCCATCCGGATGCCGCGGTTGAGGTCTTTCGTGAAGACGTACGCCACGAGTCCGTACTCGGTGTTGTTGGCCAAGCGGATGGCCTCGTCCTCGGTGCCGAACGTGATGATCGGCGCGACGGGGCCGAAGATCTCCTCGGACAGGATCCGCGTCCCCTCCGTGACACCCTTCAGGATGGTGGGCTGGTAGAAGTAGCCCGCACCGTCGACCGGCGCGCCGCCCACAACAGCCTTGGCGCCGGAGGCGAGAGCATCGGTGACGAGTTCGTGGACCTTGTCCCGGCTCTTGGCATCGATCAGCGGGCCGACCTTGGACTCTGGTTCTGTGCCGCGGGCGGTGGTCATGTCCGCCATCTTGGCTGCGAACTTCTCTGCGAACTCGTCCGCGACGGATTCGTGCACGATGAAGCGGTTGGCTGCGGTGCAGGCCTCGCCCATGTTGCGCAGCTTCGCCAGCATGGCACCGGCGACGGCTGCGTCGATGTCGGCGTCCTCGAACACTACGAAGGGGGCGTTCCCGCCCAGTTCCATGGAGGTCCGGAGCACGGTTTCGGAGGCGTCCGAGAGCAGGCGGCGGCCCACCTCGGTGGATCCGGTGAAGGAGAGCTTGCGGAGCCGGGCGTCCTTGATCAGCGGTCCGGTGGTGGCCCCGGCAGTGGACGTGGGGATGACGTTCAGGACACCGGCGGGCAGGCCGGCCTCCTGCATCACGGCGGCGAACAGCTGCGACGTCAGCGGGGTCAGGTTTGCAGACTTGAGGACCATGGTGCAGCCGGCGGCGACGGCGGGGGCGATCTTGCGCGTGGCCATGGCCAGCGGGAAGTTCCAGGGCGTGATCAGCAGGCACGGCCCCACCGGCTTCTTGGTGACCAGCAGGCGGGACTTGCCGTCCGGGGAGACCGAGTAGCGGCCGAACGCACGGACGGCCTCTTCGGAGAACCAGCGCAGGAACTCGGCGCCGTAGGTGACCTCGCCGCGGGCTTCGGCCAGCGGCTTGCCCATTTCCAGGGTCATCAGCAGCGCGAAGTCCTCTGCGCGCTCGGTCACCAGCTCGAAGGCGCGGCGCAGGATTTCGCCCCGTTCCCGCGGCGGAACCTTGGCCCAGGATTCCTGGGCGGCGGCAGCCGCGTCGAGGGCGGCCATGCCGTCCTCGGCTCCAGCGTCGGCGATGCTCAGGAGGACCTTGCCGGTGGAGGGGTCTTCGACGTCGAAAGTCTTGCCTGACGCTGCGGGACGCCACTCGCCGTTGATCAGCAGGCCAGTGGGAACAGAAGCGAGCAGTTCGCTTTCGCGCTCTGCGGTTACGGTGGACTGTGTAGTAACAGACACGGTGACTCCCTCGTCAGCAATCGGGTTGCGGGTTGGTGCAGCTGCCTGCAGCGGGGCGCCTGGGCTGCTGCTTTCTCGGCTGGTTTAATGCCACGCTACTGCCCGGATCTCGCCAGTGTCTACGCATGCGCGCACTACGCATGACCCGCATTGCTGTGCAGGTGCACAGCGCTCCGCCCTGTGAATTTACCGGGCCGCAAGCACCGCCGCATACAGCTCGCGCTTGCTGACGCGGACCTCTTCGGCCACGGCGGCTACGGCGTCCTTGAGCCGGAGGCCTTGGGCGACCAGCTCGTTAACGGCCTCCACGTTATCCTCCGGCGTCCCGGGCGCCCGCTCGGGCGCTCCGCCCACCACTACCGCAATCTCTCCGCGGACCTCGTTGGACTCGGCCCACTGCAGCAGCTCCCGCAGCGTGCCGCGGAGGACTTCCTCATATGTCTTGGTCAGTTCGCGGCACACTGCCGCCTTGCGGTCCGGTCCGAATCGTTCATGCAGCGCCCGCAGCATCGCTTCGAGGCGGTGCGGGGCCTCGAAGAAGACCATGGTGCGGCGTTCGGCATCCAGATCGGCCAGCCGCGATGCGCGTTCACCGGCTTTGCGCGGAAGGAATCCCTCAAAGCAGAAGCGGTCGGTGGGAAGCCCGGACAGAGCAAGGGCGGTCAGGACGGCGGAGGGGCCAGGGACGGCCGTCACTGTCAGCCCTGCCGCCACGGCGCCCTCGACCAGCCTGAACCCGGGATCGGAGACCGCCGGCATGCCGGCGTCCGTGACCATGACAATGGTCTTTCCCGCACGGACCTGGTCCAGCAGTTCGGCCGTCTTGGTGGCCTCGTTGTGCTCGTGATAGCTGATGATCCGGCCGCCGACCGTTACTCCCAGGCTTTGCACGAGCCGGTGCAGCCGCCTCGTGTCCTCGGCCGCCACGATGTCCGCCGAGGCCAGCAGCTCGACCAGCCGCGCAGAAGCGTCCCCAACGTTGCCGATGGGCGTGGCCGCCAGCACGATCCTCCCGGGGCGGTCGCCGGAAAGGTCCGAACCTGCCGCCTGTTCGGAAGTGCCGGCCTGCGTGCTGTTCGGTTCATGGTCCACGCATCCAGCCTACTGCCGCCCGCGGTCACCGCGGCACACGGCCGATCCAGTAGCCGGACAGAAGAATCCAGCAGGAGGCAGTTCCTGCAGGAGACACACAGCAGCGAAAGGTAGCATGGGCACGTGACGCAGACCTCCGTTCGGCCTGACGCGGCCGGTTCCGCCAGCACGCCGGCTTCCGCGACCGAACCCGCGGCACGCAACCTGGTGGGCCGGGGCTGGGTCAGCCGCCCGTCAGAGGCCTTCACGGCCGGCGAACTGACGCGGCGACTCATCGGGAACATCCGCAGCTGGCGCGACTACCCGCCGTCGCTCAGGCTGTGGTTCTGGCTGGTGCCTGCCCTGACCGCCGCCGTGGGCGGGGTGCTGCGCTTTGCCCGTCTGGAAGTGCCGGCGAGCCTGGTCTTCGATGAAACGTACTACGTCAAGGACGCGTACTCGTACCTTGTCAGCGGGTATGAGCGGAGCTGGCCGGACAAAGCGAACGATGCCTTCAACGCGGGGAATCCCGGCGTGCTGCTGGCATCGCCCGAATATGTAGTCCACCCGCCCGTGGGCAAGTGGATGATCGCCGGCGGCATGTGGCTCTTCGGTCCGGACAATCCGCTGGGCTGGAGGTTTTCGGCGGCACTGGCGGGCACGCTGTCCATCGCCCTCGTGGCACTCATCGCCCAAAAGCTCTTTGGTTCCCTCATCCTGGGCGCCGCCGCAGGACTGCTGCTCGCCGTCGACGGTCACCACCTGGTCATGTCACGGACATCGCTGCTGGACATCTTCCTGATGTTCTGGATCCTGGCCGCCTTCGGTGCGCTGCTGATGGACCGCGACGACGGCCGGCGCCGGCTGGCTGTCCGGCTGGCGCGGCTCGCTGCTGATTCCCCGACGGGCCGGCCGTCCCAGCTCCAGCTGCTGTCCGGCCCATGGCTGGGGATCCGCTGGTGGCGCGTCGCCGCGGGAGTCTGCCTGGGACTGGCCGTCGGCACCAAATGGTCGGCGCTCTTCTTCGTGGCCGGCTTCGGCCTCCTGACCGTCTTCTGGGACCTGAGCGCACGCCGTACCGCGGGCATCCGTGGATGGATCAGCGCCGGCGTCATCAAGGACGGCCTCGTGGCGTTTCTCAGCATTGTCCCCGTGGCCGCGCTGACATACGCCGCCAGTTGGACCGGCTGGTTCCGGTCAACGGATGCCTACTACCGGCAATGGGCCACGACGAACCCGAGCGCGGACTGGGGCTGGCTCCCGGATAGCCTGCGTTCACTGGCGCACTACCACCTCGAGGCGTACAAGTTCCATCAGGGGCTGAGTTCGGAGCACCCGTACGAGGCCAGCGCATGGAGCTGGCTGGTGATGGGCAGGCCCACCTCCTTCTACTACGAATCCCCGAAGCAGGGCACCCCCGGCTGCGACGTGCCCAGCTGCACCTCGGCGATTTTGTCGGTCGGGAACCCGCTGATCTGGTGGGGTGCCGCGATTTCCCTGGTGGTGCTGCTGTTCTGGTGGGCGGGCCGCCGGGACTGGCGTGCAGGCGCCGTGCTCGCCGCGGTGGGTTCCGGCTACCTCCCCTGGTTCCTGTACCCGGAACGGACCATGTTTTTCTTCTACGCGGTGTCCTTCGAACCGTTCCTCATCCTGGCGCTGGTTTACGGCCTGGGCCTGGTTCTGGGGCGCAGGACGGACCCGCTGTGGCGCCGGCGGTCAGGACTGTACGGGATGGCAATATTCCTTGTGGGTGCCGTGCTGCTCTCCGCGTTCTTCTATCCGATCTGGACAGCGGAGGTCATCCCGTACCAGGACTGGCGTTTCAGGATGTGGATGCCGTCCTGGATCTGAGGCGCCTCAGAGCCGGACGGACCGGTCCTCGCCGAGGTCGGCGCCGGGCTCCGTTTCCGTATCTTCGCCCTTGCGGGACTTCCTGGGCCGCTTCGGGAGGCCGCGGCGCCGTCGGGTGGGCCAGGTCAGAATCAGGGTCACCACCGCAGCCAGCAGGACCAGCCCGGCAATGACGATGCCCGCGTCGATCCAGAACTGCCCCGGGAACAACCGGATGAGAGTGTCTTCCAGTGCGAAGGTCCACGTGCCGTTGGCGAAGAAGATCCGGTGGAATTCGGTAAAGAACTGTTCCCAGCCGAGCAGGGCCAGCCCGGCAAGGCCGCTGATGAGCGCAAGTGTGACGATAGAGCCGGCGAACAGGCCGCGCCGCACACCGCCGGTGCTGCGGCGGCGCAGGTAGATGATGGCGGCGATGCTCACCAGGATCAGGAGTGCGCCTGCGCCGAAAGCCGAAAGGATCACAAGCTTGACGTCGGCCATGTGGCTGACTTCGCCGTCCTGGAACAGCTTCTCCCCGCTGCGGTTTACGAGCTCGCCCAGGTATCGCGGCCCTGACCAGTTGCTGAGGTAGTCCACGGCGTAGGATCCGTAGGTCATGCGGTCGTCGGAGTTGAAGCCATAGCCGTCGCCCGGGAAGCCGGGCCGGTGGTACTCGGCCCAGAGGAAGAGCGGACTGGTAACGGCGCGGACTGCCAGGACCAGAAGGATCGCCGGGAAGAAAACCGCGAGGACCACCTGCATGACGCGCGGCAGCACGGGCTTTGTGTTGGCCGCCTGCTCGCGCTCCGCGTTG
Organism: Arthrobacter sp. Soil_N43; assembly: GCF_057655195.1. Classification (NCBI taxonomy): domain Bacteria; kingdom Bacillati; phylum Actinomycetota; class Actinomycetes; order Micrococcales; family Micrococcaceae; genus Arthrobacter; species Arthrobacter sp. Soil_N43. The sequence continues at coordinate 1,967 of NZ_JBDGML010000046.1, read as the reverse complement.
CGGCGCTCCACGTCCTCGCGGGGAGGGCGGATCTGGAGGGCCGACGTCGGGAGAGGCTCGCTGTAGTGGGCGCCCGCATCAGCCCCGGACGACGGCTCGCCGGTGTCCGACGGCACATCCGGCGCCGCATCCGATGTACCGTCCGCGGCGGCCGCAGCCTCAGCGGCCTTGCGGTCCGCCCTGCTTCCGGCTTGCACCCGCCCGGCAGGCTCGTCGGCGGCAGGGTCCGGGTGTGGTGCGTCGTCCGCCGATGAGCGGCTGGCTGCAGCGCCGCTGGCGGCGGTCTCGTCGGAGGACCTGGCCGCCGGGGCAGCCTTCATCCACTCGAACGCCGGCTCATCTGCGTCATGGGAAGGATCAACCGCCGGATCGTCGGCTGCCGGCTGCGGATTGAGCCGTCTGGACGGGGTCGAAGTATTGTCGTTCACTGCAGCTTCACTTCCGTAGGCTTCCGCGCTCCAGGTCAGTGCCAGGCACGCTGTATATCTCCTGAAGAGCCTACCGTCCGGTCCTCTGGCACCGCGATAAGAAACCCGCGTTGCCGGAATCATGCGGCTATTTCGTTATAACCCGTGCGGTTACCGCTTGGCGTACTGCGCCCAGGGGATGTTCCAGTCGCCGTAGCCCTCCAGCGGCTCGACCGCCGGCGCGCCGGTGTTCAGCGTCTGCACCACGTCCCCGCTCTTCATATTGTTGAAGAACCAGGCAGCATCTGCGGGCAGCAGGCCGACGCAGCCATGGGAGACGTTGTATTTGCCCACGGCGCCCCAGGCGGACTGCAGGGCCTGGTGGACATAGACGCCGGAAGACGTCAGCCTGTTGGCGTATTCAACGGTAAGCGGCGGATAGTAGCCCTTGTCGCCCGGCTTGAGGCCGATGCTTCCGGCGTTGAACTTGGAGCGGCGTTCCTGCTCCATGATCACTGCGTAGCCGGTGGGTGAAAGCCATTCGGCGTCGCCCAGGGTGACGGGGGCGGTCTTGACGAGCTTGCCGTCGAAATAGACCTTCATGGTCTTCGTCAGGTCATCCACCACGGCCAGCCGCTGGGGTCCCACCTTGAACTGCACCTTGGCGTTGAAATTGCCGATCATGCTGTTGCCGAAATCAACGCCGAACAGCTTCATGTCCACCGTGACTTGGCTGTTGGAGGCCCAGAACTTCTCGGGACGGATGCGCACACGCTGGTCCGTGTACCAGTGCCACGCCACGGGCTGTTTCGAGGAGACGGAGATCTTGACGGCCTTCTCCACTGCGGCCTTGTTTGCCACGGGTTCGCTGAAGACGATTTCGATGGGCTGGCCGGAGCCGACTGTTGAGCCGTTCTCCGGGTACACGGCGGCGTCGGCCTCGTTGGCGCTCTCGACAGTGGTGAAGGTCTGTGCCTTCTTGGTCTCGCGGCCGGCCTCGTCAACGATCGTAAAGCTGTAGTTGTAAACCGAGTTGAACTGGAGCGGATCCAGGGCGGTCCAGGTGCTGCCGTCGGCGCTCATGCTGCCCTTAACCGGCGCTCCGCCGATTGCCGGGGCCAGGACAACGTCCTTGAGCTTGCCATTGACGGCCTTGACGGACGGTGCGACTGCGGGATTGACGCTCTTTGCGCCGTCGGTCGGAGTGACGCCCAGTTCCACGGCCTTCACCACGGGGGCGGCGAGGCCGGGCTCGTTGCGGACGGGGGTGGCAGCCTCGGACTCCGGAGCGGGGTTGGCCCATCCCGGCGCGGTGGCTACACCGAATCCGCCGGCGGCAACTGCTGCGCAGATGGCCGCGACCGCGAGGATCTTGCCGATCTTGCGGTTGCTCTTTTCCGTCATGACTGGTTCTCCATGTCCCCCGCCGGGCCGCCAACCGGCGTCCGTCCGTATGCCCAGCAGAAACGCTGACCAGTCAATTTTATCGCACGCCGGGGCTGCCCCGGTCCGAACGGCCCGGGGCTGCCCTCCCGCTAGCCCGGTTCCCGGGGCCCCGCG
>NZ_JBDGML010000045.1:0-12469 GCF_057655195.1 Arthrobacter sp. Soil_N43 | reverse complement strand
CCGAGGCACCGGTGGATGCCAGATCCGAAAACCAGTCCGTACGGGGACGGCCTGTCCCGGAGGGGCTGCCCGGACAAGGAGGAGGTTTCGGGACCGGCCGGCGCCGTGATGTGGTTCCCGCTCAGTTCGAGGAGGATCTCGGTGCCGGCAGGAATCGGATCACCGCCAAGCAGGGTGTCCTGCGCGGCCACACGGCGCCACGTGGGGACAGATGATTCGGTGGTGAGCACGTGCCTGACGACGGACCTGGAGCCTTCCTCGGAGGCCGCGTCCTTCCAGTCCTGGGGCGCGGATCCCTGCAGGAGCCGGAACAGGGTGGTGCTGATCAGCTGTGTGGTGGTTTCCTGGCCGGCGATCAGCAGGAAGTAGCCAAGCGAGCACATTTCCGGCGTGGACAGGCCGTGGGCGGACAGCGACTTGAACAGGTTGCGACCGGGTGCGGCCACGGATTCGGCGACGAGTTGGCGCAGCCAGACATAGAAGTCGGCTGCGCTGCGGGCCAGTTCAAGTTGCCGGTCCTCGCCGGGCCAGCCCCAGAACAGCTCCATCGAATCAAGGCCCCACGTCTTGAGGGCTGCCAGGTCCCGGACGGGCAACCCGAGGAGTTCGAGCATGATGACGGCCGGCGGGAACGCCGCCACCGCCTGGACGAGGTCCACGTTGCCGGAACGGGCGAGCTGATCAGCCGCGTTTCCTGCCGCTTCCCGCACGAGTTCCCGGATGCGCGGCTCCATGGCGGCGACCTTCGCCGGGGTGAAATAGCCCGCCACGACTTTCCGGATTCCGGCATGCGTGTCTGTGTCGTTGCTGGCCAGCACCGGCGGCAACGCGAACCCCACGCGCTGCAGCACCCTCAGGGCCGGCCCCGCAAGAGGCGTGACGGCAACCAGGGCATTCGCGGGGCTGAAGTCGGACGGCCGGTGCAGGGCTTCCCGGACCACCTCCGGGTCACGCACCATCAGGTACGGGCACCGGGCCTGGCCGGTGCCTTCCGGCGCTTCCGGGATTTCAGCCAGCAGCTCCGCAGATGCTGCGGCGGGGAACGCCCGGTTCATGCGGGCAGCCCGTTCAGCCATGTGCCTGCTGCGGCACGGAACGTGGCCGGGGAGAGCGCCGCTGCCTGCTCGGGAATGGCGCCGAGGAAAGGCGCGCGCAGCGATCCAAGCACCTGCCGGTTGCTGATGTGTACAAAATCCGGGTTGACGGGCCAGCTGCCGAGCACGACGCCAAAGACCTGAAGGCCCCTGGACTCCAGCGCTTCGAGGGTCAGGTCGGTGTGGTTCAACGTGCCAAGAGCAGGCCGGGCGACGACCACGAAGGGCGCAGCAAGCAGTACCCCGAGGTCCGCCAGGGTGCCGCCGTCGCCGTCCAGCTTCACCAGCAGGCCGCCCGCGCCCTCAACCAGGACGTGGTCGTGGCATGTGGCGAGTCCGCGGACCTTCTCAGCGTGCGCGGCCACGCGGGGGAGCAGCATTCCGTCGACGGCGGCAGCCGCGACCGGGGCCAGCGGCTCCTGCAGGACGACTCCGGTTTGCGCCGTCATGGCGCCGGCGAGCCGGACGATTTCGGCAGCGTCGGAATCGCCGTCAGCGGCGCCCGACTGACACGGTTTGTAAACCGCGACGCTGCGCCCCGTTCCCTGGAGGACGGCGGCGAGGGCCGCCGTCGTCATGGTCTTTCCGACGCCGGTGTCCGTTCCGGTCACCAGCATGATGCTGGGCAGGTTCATGGAAGTTCCTCCAAAATGCTGCGCAGCACCGCGCAGCTGTCTTCGATTTCCCGAGGTGTCAGTGTGGCCCGGGCCGTCAGCCGCAGGCGCGAGACCCCGTCCGGAACGGACGGCGGACGGAAGCAGCCGATCCGGACACCGGCCGCGCGGGCGGCTTCGGCCGCTGCCACGGCAGATTCGGCGGACGGCATGGCGATGGACTGGACGGCGCCCGCCGTCGGGAAGACGGCGGTACCGCGGGCTGCCAGACCCGGGGCGAGTCCCGCGGCAAGCGCCGCAGCGTTGCTGCGGACTGATCCGGCCCGCCACGGCTCGTCCCGGACGATCCGAACCGCGGCGAGGGCTGCTGCGGCGGAGGCGGGCGCCAGCCCGGTGTCGAAGATGAAGCTCCGTGCCCGGTTGATGAGGTGTTCCCGCAGGAGAGGGGCTCCCAGGACCGCTCCGCCCTGGCCGCCCAGGGCCTTGGACAGCGTCGCTGTCACGATCACGTTCGGATGCCCGGCCAAGGCTGTCCCGGCCACCGAACCGCGCCCCTGGAAGTCACCGGTGCCGGTGACGCCGAGGCTGTGCGCCTCGTCCACGAGCAGCACCGCGTCATGCTGCTCGGCCAGGGCCAGCAGGTCCGCGAGCGGGGCTTCGTCGCCCAGCACGCTGTACAGGGATTCGACGGCGATGAGCGCCCGCGGCTCCGTCCGGTGGGCCAATAACTGGCCTACTTCCTCGATGCCGTTGTGCGTGAACGATTCCATACGTGAGCGGCTGAGCCGGAATCCGTCGATCATCGAGGCATGGCACTGTTCATCTGCGACGATCAGCGTCCCGGGCCCGCCGAGCGCGGTAATTACACCGATATTTGCCAGGTACCCGGAGGAGAACACCAGCGCCGTCTCCATGCCGGCCAGGCTGGCGAGCTCCTGCTCGAGGTCCAGGTGCAGCCGGGTGGTTCCGGCCACCAGCCGCGAGGATGTGGCGCCAGTGCCCCACCGCGACGCCGCCGCCGAGGCAGCGTCCGCGAGCCGCGGGTCTGCGGACAGGCCAAGGTAGTCGTTGCTGGCCAGATCGATGAACTGTTCATCGGCGGCGCGGGGGAGCGGGCGGCGGACCAGGCCCCGGCGGTCCCGGACTGCGGCCTGCCGTTGGAGCCACTGGGTCATCGAGGCGCTCATGCCGCCCCTCCCACACTTGTTGGGACGCCCGTCCGTGCCGGGACGCGTTCATGGACTTCGGCGACGGCCGCCGTCATGCCTCCCGTGATCTGTTCAACGTCCGCCGCAGTGCTGATATAAGGGGGCATGGCGTAGACGAGGTTCCGGAAGGGGCGCACCCAGACACCGTGCCGGATGGCAGCGGCAGTGACCGCCGTGACGTCGACGGCGTCGTGCAGCTCAATGACCCCGACGGCGCCGATGGTGCGGACATCACGGACAGCCTCGAGTTCCCGGGCAGGGGCGAGCCCAGATTCCAGGCCGGCAGCGATCCGGCCGACGTCGGCACGCCAGCCGCCGCCGTTGATGATGCCGAGGCTTGCGTTGGCCACCGCACACGCCAGCGGGTTGCCCATGAACGTGGGGCCGTGCAGCAGCGCCCCGGCCTGGCCGCCGGACACGGCCGTGGCTATGTCCGCGGTGCAGAGCATGGCGGCGAGGGTCAGGTACCCGCCGGTCAGGGCCTTGCCCACGCACATGATGTCCGGCACGACGCCGGCATGATCGGCAGCGAACAGCTCGCCCGTGCGTCCAAAACCGGTGGCAATCTCATCGAAAATGAGCAGCAGTCCGTGCCGGTCCGCCTCCACCCGGAGCGCTGCCAGGCATTCGGCGGGGTAGGCGTGCATGCCGCCGGCGCCTTGGAGGAGCGGTTCGAGGATGATCGCGGCCAGCTCACCGGAATGCGCCGCGGTGATGTCCCGGAGCTCAGCTGCCCACGCCTGCACCGTTTCGGGGGTCGCGGAAGCAGCGGCCGGGGGGCGGGGGGCAAACACGTTGCCGGCCAGCAGCCCCGGGAAGGCGGAGTGCATGCCGTCCACGGGATCGCAGACGCCCATCGCCGCAAAGGTGTCGCCGTGGTAGCCGCCGCGAATGCTCAGGAACCGCTGCCTCTGCGGGTGCCCGGACGCGGTCTGGAACTGCACTGCAAGCTTCAGGGCAACTTCGACCGAAACCGAACCGGAGTCTGCCAGGAACACCCGCTCCAGGCGGGACCGGCCGTGCGCGGAGGGCGCCATGTCCACCAGGCGCTCGGCGAGTTCCACGGCCGGGCCGTGGGTGAGGCCGCCGAACATCACGTGGCTGAAGCTGTCCAGTTGGCGCTTCGCGGCGGCGTCCAGCACGGGGTGGCGGTAGCCGTGGATCACCGACCACCACGAGGACATCGCATCTACCACGTCATGCCGCCTGCCGTCGTCCCCGCGGAGCCGCAGCCGCACGCCGTCGGCCGCCTCCACCTCCCACAGCGGAAGGTCCGCGGAAGCGGGTGCGTACGGGTGCCACAGCCGCGCGCGGTCGCGTTGGATCAGCCCCATCGGCGCCTCGCCCTTCATGGGGCAAGCACTCCGTGGCGGGAACATTCCGCCGTCCAGCCCAGCGGCGTGATCTGGACCTTCATGCGCCGCCGGCAGGCGGCGCAGTAGCGCGGCGGCTCCATTGCGAGGCGCTCGGCGCAGCGGCGGTGAGCGTCCGACGTCGGGCCGGCGCCGCCGTCGGACGGCCCGCCGCAGTGCCCGCAAAACTCAGCGGCCGGTGAGCTTGTCGAGACCCCGGTGGTTGAGCTTGTCGAAACCCCGTTCACAGCGACTTCTGGAGTTCCTTGATGGGCATGTTCAGCTCGACCAGCAGGTTGAGGTCGGCCGTGGCGGGGCGTCCCAGGGTGGTGAGGTAGTTGCCCACGATGACCGCGTTGATGCCGCCGAGGAGGCCTTCGCGGGTGCCGAGGTCGCCGAGGGTCAGTTCCCGGCCGCCGGCGTAGCGCAGGACGGTGCGCGGCATGGCGAGCCGGAAGGCGGCGATGGCGCGGAGGGCGTCCTTGCCGTCCATGATGCCCTGGTTTTCGAGCGGGGTCCCGGGCCGCGGGTTCAGGAAGTTCAGCGGAACCTCGTGCGGCTCGAGTGCGGCGAGCTGGGCCGCGAGTTCCGCCCGCTGTTCCAGGGATTCGCCCATGCCGATCAGCGCGCCGCAGCACAGCTCCATGCCTGCGGCCTTGACCATGTTGCAGGTCTCGAGGCGTTCCTCGTAGGTGTGGGTGGTCACCACCTCCGGGAAGTAGCTGCGCGCCGTTTCCAGGTTGTGGTTGTAGCGGTGGACGCCCCACTCTGCCAGCTGGTCGACCTGGCGCTGGGTGAGCATGCCCAGGGAGCAGGCGATGTTGATGTCCACGGCTTCGTTGATGCGGTCGATCGCGAACTTGATCTGGTTCATGAGCTTGATGTCGGGGCCGCGGACCGCTGCGACGATGCAGAACTCCGTGGCACCGGTGGCGGCCGTTTCCTTCGCAGCCTTGACCAGTTCGGGGATGTCGAGCCAGACCCCGCGGACGGGGGAGTCGAAGAGCCCGGACTGGCTGCAGAAGTGGCAGTCCTCGGGACAGCCGCCGGTCTTGATGGAGATGATGCCTTCCACCTCGACGTCCTCGCCGCAGTGGCGCAGCCGGACCTCGTGGGCGAGCTGCAGCGCCGCGGGGATGGCTTCATCCGGTAGGCGCAGGACGTCTTCCAGCTGGTCCTGCGTCAGGCCCCGGCCCTCCTCGAGGACCTGTCTGCGGGCGGTTTCGAGGATTTCGTAATGTGCAGGGAGTGCTGCCTGAATCGTCATTGATGGTCCTTTGCGCTGGCTGGCTGCGGATATGCCTCACAGCAGACGCTAGTTTCCCCATGACGACGTGATTTTGTGGAGTGTCTACAAACGGACGGCCCGGGCTTTGGCGGCAGGGAGTCAGCAGCCCCGCAGCGGCCCGCCCCATCCCGGGCGCGTCCCCACGGCCCGCCTTATGTTGGCAGCCGATTCGGGCCGCCGAGCCAGTAGAGCGCGACGTCGACATCTCTGGCAGTCCAGGTGTGCCCCTGTCGCTTCGCGATCAACCGCAGATCTTCCACGAACTCCATGTAGCGCTTGTACCTGCCGGGCGCCGCGGAGAGCGTACGACCCAAAGACTCCAGCCCGGCGTTGGCGCGCCGATCGTACACTGCCATCCGCAGAGGTGCTGCTGCCAGCAGAAGAGCTGACGCGAAGGCGTCTCCCTTTTCGAAGCCAGGCAAGGGCGACAGCGCGCCCCGACCGGCAGAAGCCGCTTTGGGTACGGAGAGCGAGAGGTCGTTCACGGCAGACACAGCCCCCTCCGTCACCGCCCGCACTTCCAGATCCTGCATTTTCATCAGGTCTCGGACCCACGGCGTATCCGCACGGAGCCGTTTCCAGAAAAGCAAGGCCCCCATATCGGCCTTGCCGATGCTGGCGCTCGCCTGAATTCGATCAGCGACTTCGGTGAGCACCTCGTCGTATGCAGGCGAGGTTGCTGCCATATAGGCGGTGTGGGCTGCGTGTAGCGTTTCCCAGACCTGCGAGTCGTCCATAGCGCGAGGTGTTTCGTCCTGCATATCCATAGTTTGAAGAATGCCACCCGGACCAAGACCTCTGGTGAAGCTATGGTGAACAGTTCAGCAGAGACAAGGGGTCGGTACGGCTGCCGCTTGTGGAAACGATCGTCGTTGAGGTTTCGGCAGACGTGCCGTGGTCGGACAGTCTTTCCGCTGTGCAGGGGCGCCGTGTGCACTTCCGCGACCCCTTAGCTGCCCGCAGCGCCTCGTCGAGCCCAAGGTGGCACACCACCAATTCGGGTGGGCCGGCCCGCGCATTTGGCGGCTTCCCCAAGGTTTTCAGAACCCCGCCGGCGCACCATGGACTCTGTTCGACGGACAGCTAGATGTGCAGGCTTGGAGGAAGTCATGGCCGCCCGGACACCCTGGTACTACAGCCACATACCTGCCGCCGCGGGCATCTTCCTGCCCGAACCATCACAGGCCACCCACGCAATGGCGACTGAGCAATGAAAAACGGATCAAACCCGACTATTCGTGATGTTGCCGTCAGGGCCAGGGTTTCGCTGACCACGGTGTCCTATGTGCTGTCCGGACGGCACGGCGGCACGACAAGGATCAGCAAAGCCACCCACGACCGTGTGCTTGCTGCCGCAGCCGAGCTCGGCTACGTGCCGAACCAGGCGGCCCGCGGGATGCGCCTGGGCCGGACAGACCGGGTGGCCATTGCCATCGGAGACCTGGAATGGCCGCCAGACCGGGCGCTGGCCGCGGCGGCTGCGGCCATCCTTCCGAAGCACGGCTACCAGGCAGTCATCATCCTGGGCAGCGCCTGGCGGCAGTTCATGCTTTCCGGCGGCGCGGACGGAATCATTGTGGGTGCCCTGCCGCCCCATGCCGCGGACGACGAAACCGTCAGCGAACTCGCCCGGCGCGGGGTCGCGCAGGTGATCATTTCGTCGGTCATGCAGCCCGCCGGCTTTGACGTCCTGGTTCCCGGTGTCGCGGACCCCGCAGCATCTGCCGCGGGGGCGGAGTCGATTTCCGAAGTGGCCGTGGGCATGCTCGTGGACCGGCTGGTCGGAAATGCGCCCGCACACGGTGTGCGGGTGGCCGCGCCAAGGAGGCTGACGATGCGCGGCGCCTCCCTCGACGCTTACCGCGAGACGCCTTCGACGGACGGTGCCTTCTCGCGCATCGCCCGCACCTAAGCGCGGACTGGTTTTCGGCCAGGGCCCGGCGTAACAATCGGAAGGCCGGCGCGGATTTTCCTGCCCAGCACCTTGCCGGGATGCCTTGTGACGTTTGCCGTCACACGCCGTAGCGTTCATTAACGCCCGCGACCCAATGGCACGGCACACGGCAGGAATCGCCTTCTCCAGCATTGGACACGTCGCCATGTGAACCGCCTCTTACGGCCTGTTGCGCCGTATGACCGGCCGGCGGCCGCACGGCAGGGGCCCGCCCGGGCCCGGCGCATTACGTCCGGTTTCCCCCCGTGAACCGGGCCCTTCAGGCCCGGATTCAACTCTGCTCTGATGGGGGACACGAGCCAACCACCGGCAATACGACGAACCAGACGACCTGCTGAAGGGAACCCAGCCATGACCTCCGGTACCGGCCCCACACCGAAAATCAGCCTGCAGAACATCACCAAGAAATTCACCGTCAGGCCAACGAAGGAGAATCCCGAAGGGTCCGTCCTGACGGCCCTGGACGGTATTTCCCTGGACGTTTCCGCCGGGGAATTCATCACCCTCGTTGGCCCGAGCGGCTCAGGCAAAACCACGCTCCTCGACCTCCTTGCCGGGCTGACCAAACCGGACACCGGCAGGGTCCTCGTGGACGGCAGGGAGGTCACCGGACCGGGCCGGGACCGCGCCGTCGTTTTCCAGCAGTATGCGCTCTTCCCCTGGCGCACCGCCGCCGCGAATGTCTCCTTCGGCCTCGAAGGCCCGGGCAGCGACGGGAAGCGCCTCAGCCGGAGGGAACGCGCCCGCAAAGCCAGCGAGTACCTGGAGCTCGTGGGCCTGGGCGGTTTTGAGGACCGGTACCCCCATGAGCTGTCCGGCGGAATGAAGCAGCGGGTGGCGATTGCCCGCAGCCTGGCCTATGAGCCGGACGTCCTGCTCATGGACGAGCCCTTTGCGGCGCTGGACGCCCAGACACGCGAGCAACTCCAGGAGGAACTGCTGCGCATCTGGGCCACCACGGGCAAGACCATCATCTTCATCACCCACGGCATTGACGAAGCCGTCTACCTGGGGCAGCGCGTCGCCGTTCTCAGCTCCCGGCCGGGCCGGCTCAAACAGATTGTGGATATCGACCTTGGCGACCGCTCCGGGGACGAGGACGTCCGCTCCAACGCGGCGTTCGTCGAGCACCGGCACCAGGTCTGGTCGCTCCTGCACGACGAGGTCCGGCGCGCACAGCAGGCCGGCCACGCGAAGATCCAGCCGGACGGTTCGGCCCCTGACGAAGCACCGGTCCTCTCCACCGGAAAGGCAGCATGATGAGCACCCCGACCCTGACCAAAAACCAGCAGACCCTGACCGAGACCGCGGCCCCGCCCGCCACCGCCGCTGCCGATCAAGGGAACGAGCCGGTTGCCCGGACGCCCAAGGCCGGTGCCGCACGGCTTCGTTCCGGCGCCCGGCTCGCGGGGCGCGGCATCTGGGGTTCCGGCGCCATCATCCTGTTCCTGCTGCTGTGGGAACTCGGCCCCACCTACCTGGCACCCGCCTCCACCCGGGTGTTCCTCCCGCCACTGCATGTGGTGCTCGAAGCCCTGGCATCACTCGTCGAAAAGGGCCAGCTGCAGAGCCACCTGGCGGCGAGCCTGAGCCGCTCGGCCAGCGGCTTTGGCATCGCCGTGGTGGCCGCCGTGGCCCTGGGCCTGCTGGTTGCCTGGTACCGGTCCCTCGACAGCTTCCTGAATCCGCTCCTCGAAGTCTTCCGGAACACCGCCGCCCTGGCGCTGCTCCCGGTCTTCACGCTGCTGCTCGGCATCGGGGAAACCTCGAAGATCAGCATCGTGGCCTACGCGGCGTTCTTCCCCGTGCTGCTGAACACGATCGCGGGCGTCCGGACGGTGGACCCGCTGCTCGTCCGGGCTGCCCGCTCGCTGGGGCTGTCCAATTTCCAGCTCTTCCAGAAGGTCATCCTGCCATCAGCGGTGCCCACCATCTTCACCGGAATCCGGATGGCCGGAACATCGTCCATCCTCGTCCTCATCGCGGCCGAGATGGTCGGAGCCAAGGCGGGCCTTGGATACCTGATCGTGAACTCGCAAATGAGTTTCCTCATCCCGGACATGTATGCGGGAATCCTGACTGTTTCGCTGCTCGGCCTCCTGGTGAACTACCTGCTCGTCGCCGTCGAACGCCATTTTTCCCGCTGGCGCACCGCCGTCGGATCGCAAGCCGCCTAGCGGCGCCCACCCCACACACTAAGGAACCAAGCAATGACTGCATCCAAGCGCGAAGCAGCCGACGGCGGACGCCGGCTGCACCTGAACGCCTTCCTCATGTCCACGGGACACCACGAGGCATCGTGGCGGCTGCCCGAGACTGACAGTTTTGCGGGCACGCAGCTGGCGCACTTCCAGCAGCTGGCGCGGACGGCCGAACGGGGAACGTTCGATTCGATCTTCTTCGCCGACTCGCCCGTGCTGCACGGCGACGTGCGCCAGCGCCCGTACGGCACGCTCGAACCGACGCTGCTGCTGAGTGCCATCGCCGCCGTCACGGAGCGGATCGGGCTGATCGCCACGGCGTCCACCACATACAACGATCCCTACAACCTCGCCCGGCGCTTCGCCTCGCTGGACCACATCAGCGGCGGGCGGGCCGGCTGGAACGTGGTGACCACCGCCGGTGAAGCCGCGGCGCGGAACTTCTCGCTGGAGGACCAGCCGGCGCACTGGCGGCGCTATGAGCGGGCCGCCGAATTCCTGGACGTGGCGCGGAAGCTCTGGGACAGCTGGGAGGACGGCGCCCCCGTCGGAGACAAGGCCGCCGGGCTCTGGGCAGACAGTTTCCGCGTCCACACAGTGAACCACGCCGGCCGCTACTTCCGGATCCAGGGACCCCTGGACGTGCCCCGCCCGCCGCAGGGCCATCCGCTCATCGTTCAGGCCGGCTCCTCGGAGGACGGCAAGGACTTCGCAGCCCGGTACGCCGACGCCGTCTTCACCGCGCAGCAGACCCTCCCGGAAGCCCAGCGGTTCTACGCTGACCTGAAAAAGAAGACTGCCGCCGTCGGACGGGATCCCGAGACCATCAAGGTCTTGCCGGGCATCGTCCCCATCATCGGATCCACGGAGCAGGAAGCCCGCCGCCTGGAACAGCGGCTCGACGAGCTCATCCACCCCGAGCACGCACGGAAGCAGCTGGCAAGCGTCCTGAGGGTCTCCCCGGAATCCCTCCCGCTGGACGCACAGCTGCCGGAGGACCTCCCCTCGGAGGACGCCATCGAGGGGGCCAAGAGCAGGTACACGCTGATCGTGGACCTTGCCCGGCGGGAACGCCTTACCGTGCGCCAGCTCATCGGACGGCTCGGCGGTGGCCGCGGACACCGGACGTTCTCAGGCACGCCCGAACAGGTTGCCGATGCGATCCAGGGCTGGTTCGAGAAAGGAGCAGCGGACGGCTTCAACATCATGCCGCCCGTGCTTCCGTCCGGACTGGACGCATTCGTGGACCACGTTGTCCCCATCCTGCGCGCCCGGGGCCTCTTCCGCCGCAGCTACTCCGGGACGACGCTGCGTGAGCACTATGGCCTGGCCCGGCCGGAGAACGCGTATGCGGAGACCGCGTTTGCGCAAAATACAGACTTATCAGACCCGACGAGAAGAGAACTCCTTGTATCTGAACCGTGAGCTATATCTGAACCGTGAGCCGGTGACCGGCGTGCTGGACCGTGACCTGGATCCGGCCGCCCTGCGGGAAGCCTTCGGGCACGTCCCGTCAGGCGTGGCGGCGCTGTGCACGCTCGTGGACGGGGCGCCGCAGGGACTTGTTGCATCCACCTTCACCGTGGGTGTCTCGCTGGATCCGCCGCTGGCGATGTTTGCCGTGCAGAACGTGTCCAGGACCTGGCCGCTGGTCCGGGCCGGCGGCCGGATCGGGGTCTCGGTCCTCGCTGCCTCGCAAAGCGGCGTGTGCCGGCAGATTGCGTCGAAGTCTGCGGACCGTTTTGCCGGCGTGGAGCTCACCGCCACAAAGCCCGGAGCCGTTTTCCTGAACGACGCCGGGCTCTGGCTGGACTGCTCAGTGGAGAGCGAAGTCCCGGCAGGCGATCACACGGTTGTCCTGCTCCGTGTCCACGGGACCTCCGTACGGAACAACAGCGGCGATCCGCTCATTTTCCAGGGTTCGGAGTTCCGGAGCCTGGAGGTTCCGAGCTACGTGTGACCGCTGCTGCCGTCACCGGCAGGTTGCGCAAGTGTCAGCTGGCGATGGCGTAGTCGCGGACGGCGGCCTCATCCATCGTGAAGCCGCACTGGCAGCGATAGGTGACCGGCTGCTCCGCCGGTGCTTGCTGGGCCAAGGAAAGCCCGTCCACCTGCAGGGGCTGGCGCGGGGAAACCTCACGCGGGTCCACCAGCTCCATGGGCCTGCGGCAGTGCACGCGGGAGCTGAAGGTGGCCATCAGCCCGGTATCAAGGGCCGACAGCGTCTCATCACCAAGGCCGGCGGCAGCGCCGGCCCAGCTCGCCCGCGTAGTCTTCTTCGTTTCGTCCGGGCGTTCGTTCAGGGTAATCATGTTCATTCCTTTGGGCTTTTCACGGGACTGCCGGTTTTGGCGGGCCCCGCCGCGAACTGCTTGCGGGAGTAATGCTTACCCGGTAAGCAAAGCATGCTTACTATTCGCTGCGCAAAACGCTGCGCAAAAAGCGGCGCCACTCGGCAGGCCGCGAAAAGACCCCGGGGCTAGGCGAAGTCGATCCGCATCACGGCGCGCCGGGGCGAGGGCCGGCTGACCTCCGAGAACCCGGCATCGGCGAAAATGCCGCCGCTGCCGACGTAGAGCTCGCCCCAGGAATAATCCTGGCCGGGCTGCGTAACGATCGGGTAGCCCTCAATGGCCCGGGCGCCGCGCTCGCGGGCGAATTCGACGGCGGCGCGGGCCAGCGCCCGGCTGACGCCGCGGCGCCGGAAGCCGGGGCGGGTGACAAAGCAGGTCACGGACCAGACGGCGTCGTCCGTCCT
>NZ_JBDGML010000044.1:0-28011 GCF_057655195.1 Arthrobacter sp. Soil_N43 | reverse complement strand
TGTTGCGGCCTAGTACCGGTAGTGCTCCGGCTTGTACGGCCCTGCCACATCCATGTCGAGGTAGTCCGCCTGGTCCTTGGACAGCTCGGTCAGTTCCACACCCAGTGCGTCGAGGTGCAGGCGGGCGACTTTCTCGTCCAGGATCTTCGGCAGGACGTAGACCTGGTTGTCGTATTCCCGCTCGCCCTCGGGCTGGTCCTTCTTGGTGAACAGCTCAATCTGGGCGATGGTCTGGTTGGCGAAGGAGTTGCTCATGACGAAGGAGGGGTGGCCCGTGGCGTTGCCGAGGTTCAGCAGCCGGCCCTCGGAGAGCACGATGATGGACCGCGGGTCTGAACCGTCCGTGGCGTCGCCCTCGAAGACCCACTCGTGGACCTGCGGCTTGATTTCGACCTTCTTGATGCCGGGCACGCGGCCGAGGCCTGCCATGTCGATCTCGTTGTCGAAGTGGCCGATGTTGCCCACGATGGCCTTGTTCTTCATGCCGACCATGTGCTCGGCCATGATGACATCCTTGTTGCCCGTGGTGGTGATGAAAATGTCACCCTGGGCAAGTACGGACTCGAGTTTCGCCACCTGGTAGCCATCCATGGCTGCCTGGAGCGCGCAGATGGGGTCGATCTCGGTGACGATCACCCGGGCACCCTGGCCGCGGAGTGCCTCGGCTGCGCCCTTTCCAACGTCGCCGTAGCCACAGACGATGGCCACCTTGCCGCCGATCAGGACGTCGGTGGCCCGGTTGAGGCCGTCCGGCAGGGAGTGGCGGATACCGTACTTGTTGTCGAACTTGCTCTTGGTCACAGAGTCGTTGACGTTGATGGCCGGGAAGAGCAGCTTGCCCTGCTCAGCCAGCTGGTAGAGGCGGTGCACGCCGGTGGTGGTCTCTTCGCTGACGCCGTGGATTCCGGCGGCGAGCCGGGTCCACTTCTTCGGGTCCTCGGCCAGCGTCCGGCGCAGCAGGTCCAGCACGATGGCGTATTCCTCGGGGTCGTTCGCTGCGGCGGCCGGAACGGCGCCGGCAGCTTCAAACTCGACGCCGCGATGCACCAGCAGCGTGGCGTCGCCGCCGTCGTCGAGGATCATGTTGGGGCCAAGCTCGGGGTTGGTGTCCGCGCCGGGCCAGGTAAGAATCTGCTCTGCCGTCCACCAGTATTCCTCGAGGGTTTCGCCCTTCCAGGCAAAGACCGGGACGCCCTGGGGATCTTCGACCGTTCCGGCGCCCACCACGACTGCGGCCGCGGCTTCGTCCTGGGTGGAGAAGATGTTGCAGGACGCCCAGCGGACCTCTGCGCCGAGGGCCGTGAGGGTTTCGATGAGGACTGCGGTCTGCACCGTCATGTGCAGGGAGCCGGCAATGCGGGCGCCCTTCAGCGGCTGGCTGGGGCCGAATTCCTTGCGGAGCGACATGAGGCCCGGCATCTCGTGCTCGGCGAGGCGGATCTGGTGGCGTCCGGCCTCCGCGAGGGAGATGTCGGCAACCTTGTAATCGAGGGTCATTGGAGTCCTTTGCTGTATCCGGCGTCTTGCCTTCTGCGGTGCGGGCTGGGGTCTAGGCTGTTGGCGCGTCCGGAGTTTCCGGGCTGGGAGTTTGCGGGCTGCCCACACGGGCATCGTGCTGGTCTGACCGGGCGGCGTTCGCGGCAGCCAGCAGTTCAGGGGGAAGAAGCAGCGGAATTCCGTCTTCGATCGCATAGCGCAGCTTTTCGCCGCCGGGAGCCGCGGCGGTCGACACCAGTTCTTCGCCCTCCTGGGTCAGAGCCGAGCCGGTGACCGGGCACCTCAGGACGGACAGCAGTTCGGGACTGATCTTTGGCATGGTGGATGCTCCCTGGGTGGGCGAACGCGCGCCGTGGCTGACGGATTTGCAGCTTCCAGCCTACCGCCAGTTGGCGTCAGGACGGCTCGCGCAGGACACGGAGGTGCCCGCGGCGTGTGCCTTCCGTTCCGGCCGGCGCCTCGAGCGCGGCATGGGATCCGCGCTGACCCTGCTGCGGCGCCGGCGCGGCGGGCCGGGCGGCCGCCTCGCGGACGGCGTCGGCGAGGGCGAGAAGGTCGTCAGGACCGGGCTGCTGCGGCTGGGATGGCATGGCAAGCCGGAGGACTTCCCAGCCCCGCGGTACAGTGAGTGAGCCGGCATGCCGCTCGCAGAGGTCGTAGCAGTGCGGCTCGGCATACGTGGCAAGCGGTCCCAGCACGGCCGTCGAATCGGCGTAGACGTACGTCAAAGTGGCCACCGCAGACTGGCGGCAGGCTGACCTGGAACATTGACGGATAGCACCCACGACATCACAGACTACTCCGGATGGCGCTTGATTTCCGACATTGACGGCACACCGCGCCACGGCGATGCAGCCCGGCGGGGATTATGTCGCGCAAATGTTCCGGCGGGTCTAGAGTCTGTATATGCAGTCATCGCACCATGATTCGGGTTTTACGGTCCGGTTGGCTGACCCCGAGGCTCCGCAGGGTGCCGCCGGCTCGGCCGCCGGGCGGAGCTTTGCACAACGACGCCGCAACCGCCACGGACGCGGCCTTCGCGGGGAACTCATGTTGCCCAGCCTGCCCGGTTACCGGACGCGCTCGGACCGGTTCGACGAATTGGTGATGGACTCTGCGCAACGGCTGCACGACATCTGGGGCAAGCCGCTCGACGGCGTGCGTTTTGCGGTGGATGAGATCCCGCCGAACCTGGAGCAGCTTGTGGCGGACGGTTCGCCCGCGCCCATGGGTTGCTATTCCCCCGCCACTGAGGACGAGGGGCCGATCATTACGCTGTACCGGCGGGTTGTCGAGCAGGGATGCCCGGTCCGCGAGGAGCTCCAGGACCTGGTGCATGACGTGGTGGTCGAACACACCGCGGAGATGCTCGGTGTTGCCCCGGAAACCCTGGACCCGGTCTACCGCCGGCGCTACTGACAGCTGCCCGACCGCAGGCCTGATACACAGGGCCCGGTCCCCCGGGGCCTAATACCCCAGCGTTACCGGGACTTTTTGCTGCCCTTCTGCCCCGGGTGTGATCGCGACGGTTGAGACGTCGTTCCTCCCCTCCCGCTCCAGGAGCACCGTGCCGTACGCGGCGCCGCCGGCCGCTGAGACGAGGTAGCCGATCACAGGCGACTTTTCGATCTGGTCCGGCACCTTCAGGGACGTGGTGGTTCCGCCGGCGATGTCCGCGGTGGCCGACTGCCGGACCTTGCCGTCCGCCGTGATGGGTGTGTACGAGATGGTGGCCCGGTCCGCGAGTGCGCCGAACACCAGGAACCGCTCGCCCTCGCCGGGGACCGGAACGACGTGCTGGCTGCCGAGCCTGCCGGTGGACGGCGCCCACGAGAAGTCCGTGCTTTGGGGAGCCTGGAGCCCGCGGGTGACGCGGGCGGCCGCCACGATGGTCACATCGGCGCTTGCGGAGACCGTGTACTGCCCTGTCGGGACTCCGGCCAGCGGGACCTCTGTCACGGTGCCGGCCTTGGCTGTCACGACACCGCCGCCGGGCAGTGCCTTCTGCCCGCCGCGGCCGAAGAGCTTGACTTCCACCACGGCGTCGACGGGCCCGGGGACGGTGATCTGCAGGGATGGCGCCGCGTCGCTGAAGCCACGGGTCGCGGTGAGATCTTCCAGGCCGGCGGCGTCCTGGATGTCGACGCCGGTCATGACCTGGAGGGCCGAGGGTGCCGTTCCCGGGGCGATGAAGTCAACTCCGCCTGGGGTCAGGCCCCGGAGTGCGCTCTGCTGGATGAAGGCGCTCACCGGGCCTCCGGTGCTGCGGGCGTGGACACTCAGCCGTTCCTGGCCGGGGGCCAGACCCGCGAGGACGATGGAGCGCGTCGTTCCCGGGGCAACCAGGAGTCCGCGGCTGCCGGGGGCTTTGATCTGGCCGTCCTTGCCGAACAGCTCGAGGTTGACCGTGGCAGGAGTAGTTGACGCGTTAGTCAGGTGCAGGACACTGCTGCGGCCAACCGCCGTGTTGGCGCCTGTCAGCCACAGGTCATTGAGCGGTGCCTGGCAGGCTGCCGCGGCCGAGCCCTGCAGGTCCCCGTCCGTTGCCGAGTAGCTCATGACTCCGGCCGCCGCCGCCTGCCGGTTACCGAGGGCGTCGGCGCTCAGGACGCTGACTTCCTTCACTTCACGCTGGGCAAGGACCCCTGCCAGCTGCGCCGAGGCGCCGGCGGGGGCCGACGCGGTCCCCGGGTCCTTGGCAATGCGGACCAGTTCGGAACCGTCCAGCGCCGAGAGCCTGCTGCCCGGAAGCAGTGCGCCCGCCGCGCTGACCACTGCCGCTGAGACCGTGCTCCTGGCCGTGGCGGACTCGGGACTGAACTGCGGGTCCGTTCCCACCGGCGTCCCTTCCAGCAGCTTCGCCGGGCCGGGGCATACATCCTGGCTCATGCCGGCCGGGACGGATGCCAGTGGAACCTCGAGTTCCTGGCCGCCCGACGGCTGCGGCACGAGCGACGCCGCGGCTACCAGGCCGCCCCCGGCTGCAACAATCACTGCCGCCGACAGCACGCCCGCCAGCGTTCCGCGGCGGCGCGGACCCCGGCCTTTGGTCACCGCTGTGGACCCGGTCCTCCTTGCGGTTTTCGACCGTCCGCCGCCACGGGCAGCGGCCGCCGTGGGGAGCCCCGGTGCGGACGCCGGCGCCGCCGGTGTGCCGCCGTCGTTCTCTTCCTTATGCATTCTGGTATTCCTTACGCAGCGAACCTTCGTCCCTGGAGAGGCCGGTGTTGGGGCGCCGCGCGGGCATGGGAAGCGCCAGCAGCGCCGTCAGGCCGATCACGGCCGCCTGGACGATGCCGGTCCAGAGGGCCCACGGGTTTTCGTAGCGGACCGTGACGTGGCCGGCCTGCGGGGGCAACGTAAATGCCTGTGACCAGCCGGACGTGGTGGACGTCAGCTTCCGTCCGTCCAGCCAGGCCGTCCATCCCGGATCCGCGCGTTCTGCGAGGACCAGGAGCCGCCCCTCGGGCCCCTTGGGTACTTCGCTGTCCACGCCCGTCAGTCCGGAGGGAAGCAGGTTGGTGGTGGCACCCGCGCCGTCGACGATGCGGGCGCGGTGTGCGACGTCGGCGGGCTGGAGTACACGGTCGTTCAGCGGGCTGACACGCCAGAGCCAGCCGGAGTCGGTCGGGCCAACGGCTACGAGGCCCGGGACGGCGTCCATCCGGCTTGCGGTCAGCTGGGCGGCGGTATCCGTGGAACGGAGGACCACGAAGCCCACGCCCAGCCGCTCCAGCTCGGGACGCGGGTCGACGCCGTGGGCGGCGACCACAGTGGCGACCGTGGTGCGCAGGGCGGCGGTCACTTCGTCATCCTCGCGCACCGATTCGCCGCCGGGAACGCCGCGGATATCGCGCGCCGAGGCGATGGTGGACAGCGCATCAAGTGTTGTGCCCCCGCCCCTCATGAGCGAGGCGCTGTAGGTCTCGTTCCCGCCGATGCTGATCAGCAGCGTGCGGGTCTGTTCCGGCCCCTCGCCCCGGTCGATCGCGGTGGCCGGCAGCGTCCGCGGATCGGTGGCGGCCACCATGCGGGGAGCACCGAGGTCCCGCGATGCCTGCGCGTTTTGCGGCGTCTGCGCGGCCGGCTGGACAACGTTCTGGGCAGTCCAGGCCGCGAGCCCGGCCAGCGGTCCCGCCAGCAGGAGTGCTGTGGCAAGCCCGGCCGTGGCACGGACGATGGCGCGCCGGCCCTGACGCGGTGCGGGCGCCGGCGCGACAGTGCCGGGAGCGGCATCCCCGGCGAGGTCCAGCAGGCTTTCCCCGCCGATCAGCGCGGCCCCCAGGAACGCGAAAATCGCAGCGGATACAGCGGCACCGGGGAATGGCGGGACCAGCACCTCGGCGCCGGCGGCGGTGGCCACGTGCCCGGCCAGCCAGCCCCCGGCCAGGGCGATGAGCGCAGCCACCCACAGCGCGCGGGTCACGAGGGCCCGCTTGGAGGGAAGAAAGAGTGCGGCCACGGCCAGCATGAGCACCGGAGCGCCGGTCAGAAGGGCGAGCAGCAGTGCCCACCTCACAGGGCCGCCCGCGAACGGCGCCAGCCCGGACAGCCCGCCGGCAACATCAAAGTTCAGCGGCTGGCCAAGCACCTGCTGCCACAGCGGCGCGGCGTCGAAGGCGAGCGGCAGCCCCGGATCGGCCAAAAGGGCGCGCGGGCGGTCCAGTGTCGACACGGCGAACGGGATGAAAAGCACGGCACTCGGCAGGAGGGCCCACCACAGCGTGCGGCCCCTCCCCCTGAGCAGGAAGCCGGCAAGGATGATGACGACGGCGGCCGGCACCAGCAGCGCAGGCGCCGCAGTGGTGACCACGGCCAGTGCCAGTCCCGCGGCGGCTGCCGCGGTCCACGATGGGGTTCCGTTGACGCCCGGTTTCACCGGGACCGTCTCCGTGAAGGGCCCCTCGGGCCGTGCGGAAAGCGCGAATCGTCCGCGGCCGATGGCCGTCCCCGTGGCACGCAGCAATGCCAGCACCAGAAGGGGCATCATGAGGTGGGCCAGGAGGGCTCCGATGCGGCCCTGGTTCAGTGCGACCTGGAGGGCGGGCGCCGCTGCCCATACGAGCGCCGCGGCCAGCCGCAGCCGGCGGCGGGACGTCAGGGCGCCGGCGGCAAACCAGGCCGCGAGGCCGGAGAGCGGCATGGCCAGCAGGAGCAGCCAGACAACAGCAGCGTTGGCGTTTCCGCCGCCGAGCAGTCCCAACAGCCAGAGGACGTAGCCGAAGGGATCGCCATGGCCGGGAAGGCCTGCCCCCAGCCCAATCCACCAAGTAGAGGCCCGGTGCCAGATATCCTCCAGGCTGCCGGATACCGGCAGGAGGGCACCGCCGGCCACGGCGTCGGCGCTGAAGAGCCCCGACAGGCCGGCGAACGAAGCGGCGCAGGCGATCATCACCGCCGCGAGGGCTCCATTGCCCACCCAGCCCCGCTCGTTGACGGAGAGGGCCGCGAAGTCATCGGTGGAGTCGCCGCTGGGCTGTTCGTTGAGGGAGTCTCCGCTGCTTCCCGCCTGGGTGTCGTCCGCGCCGAGTGCCTCCATCAGCGAGCGGCGGTGGCTCCACACTTCGCGCCGTTCAGTCTGGAGGGCGTTGACCACCGACCGGCGGACCCGGCGCGTTCGTGCGGCACTGCGCCGCCCCCGAAAAACTGCGCCCGGACGGCCGAGAGCCGCCGCCGTCGCCAGGAGCTGGGAGAACCCGTGCCCCGGGTCCTTGACGGCGATGCTGAACACCAGCTTGAAGATGCTGCCCAGGATTGCCGCCACAGCATGCACGGGAACCAGCCAGAGGGGTGCGTGCTTGAGCCGCAGGTGGACCTGTGCCCGCCGCGCCGCCGCGGCATTGCCCAGTGCATGGGGCCGGTGCGACACATGGAACATTTTGGCGCTGGGGACCACCACCACGCGGTTGCCCGCAAGGCGGTTGCGCCAGCAGAAGTCGACGTCGTCCCCGGTTCCGGGAAGGGCGGGATCAAACCCGTTGAGGAGCTCCCAGACATCGCGCCGCACCAGCATGCCCGCCGAGTTGACGGCGAAGGTGTCAGAGCGTCCGTCGTACTGGCCCTGGTCCAGTTCGTCCGCCTCAATCAGGGTAAGGCGTTCGGCCCAGCGGCTCGTCGAAAGGCCGACGTCGATGAGCCTGCGCTTCGCGTCCCAGTCCAGCTGCTTGCAGCCGGCCACCGTGACCGACGGGGCACGTTCAACGGCATGCAGCAGCTCGGCAAGGGCTTCGGGTGCCGGCGCGGCGTCATCGTGCAGCAGCCAGATCCATTCCGAAGCTGCGTCCGGTGACTCCGGATCCCACGGCGCCAGGGTGGAAAGCCCGGCGCTGACGGCAGCCCCCATGCCGGCTTTGCCGGCACCGACGCCGGTGACGTTGCCCGGACCGAGCGCGCGCTCAAGGAGGGCAGCAGAATTGTCATGTGAACCGGTATCAACCCCGATTGCCATGTCCGCCGGCCGGGTCTGGCCCGCCAGCGCCGCCAGGGTCCTGGGGAGATATTCACTGCCGTTGTGGGCAACCACCACCGCAGTGACGTGTACTTCCTGAAGAATTAGACTGCCCGCTTCCTCAGCCGACGGCGCTCACGCTCGGAGAGGCCTCCCCAAATACCGAAACGCTCGTCATTCGCGAGAGCATATTCAAGGCACTGCGACCGCACGTTGCAGGCTCCGCAAACCTTCTTGGCGTCCCTCGTGGAGCCGCCCTTCTCCGGGAAAAAAGCTTCCGGATCGGTCTGCGCGCAGAGTGCATCCGTCTGCCAGCCAAGTTCGCCTTCGTCGTCAAAGTCGTCGGCGCGGGGAAGTCCAATCCAAACCGGCTGCGCCAGGGTCCCCACCCCTGGGTTCCGGAGCTCCATTGGAGGATCGTTGAGGTCCTCTTCGTCTCCCGGACCTGCACCCAGCAGCGCCTCGTGCTCCGCGAGGAAGGCAGTGGCTTGGTCCTGCAAGGATGCGGTGGTGTCAAGGTTGTACCGCTCGGCGGCGTCCGGATCAGCCGGATCGACATACCAGTCGCTCGGCACCCCGCGTGAACGGTATTTTGCCGTGGCCTGGCCGGCCACAACGGCTTCTTCATGGATACGCTCAACTTGCCCCATGGCGTCCCCTCCTGAATTAGTCAGCCTCTGCCCGGACACTTGAGACATAAGGTCTGTGTGCCGGAGACTTCGCGATGGCTTTCGATATCTAATTACACGCGTGTAACTAGGGGGAGTCAAGCTGCGGACGGGATAATAATCAATTCCGGAGCCAAACGGGTGCCGCGCCACGCCCGGGATTCAAATTCGACACCTCAGGCGCGGACCCGGGGAATTTGACAGCAAGCTTACGGTCTGCCCGGCGCCTGTGCAATTGCTGGGAAAACGGCAGACGACGGCGTGTTAACACAAATGACGTAGTAAATCCTTATGGCGGACGTCACACTGCCTGACGGTGCCCTGCGGGTGGACAGCCGGGTAGACACTGAGGGCCTGCGTGGCAAGATGAAGCCATGAATATCCCGGCCACTGACCTAATGACGGCCCTGCGATCGGGCCACTCCACTTCCCCGCGGCTCACCTGGTACGGCCCGGACGGGGAACGCGTCGAGCTCTCCGGCCGCGTCCTGGACAACTGGGTGGCGAAAACAAGCAATCTCCTGCAGGACGAACTCGACGCCGCACCCGGCATGCGCCTGCGGCTGGACCTGCCGGCCCACTGGAAGTCCATCATCTGGGCCCTTGCGGGCTGGCAGCTGGGCATGGAAGTGGTGCTGGACGGCGACGACGCGGACCTGCTCGTCACGGCCGCCCCCGCGGAAGCAGGAGACGGGTTCGACGCCGTCGTTGCCGTGACGCTGCCTGCCCTGGCCATGAAATGGCCCGGCGACCTTCCCTCCGGCGTGGTCGACTACGCAGCGGAAGTGCGGTCGCACGGCGACGTTTTCATGGCCCACAGCGATCCCGATCCGCAGAAGCGGGCGGTGCGGAGCTCCAGCGGAGCGGCCGTGAGGCATGCGGACCTGCTGGAAAGCTTCGCGGCCAACCATGACGCCGCTGCGCGGCTCCTGGTCCGCGCGGATGACGGACTGGAAGCGGCGCTGGCCAACGCGCTGGGCGCATGGACGAACGATGGATCAGTCGTGCTGGTCCACGGGGATGTCGAGCTGACGGACAAGCTCCTCGCCGCGGAACGGGTGCACGGGGACTGAACCGCCCCAGCCGCTTTTACTCCTGGCGGGCAGGAATCTCCGGATCGTGTGCTTCGCTCTGGGGACGGGATGCGGCCGGCTTCGCTGTGTGGCGGTGGCCCTCGATGAGTTCGTGGTCGTGGGAGAACTCCGGCTCCTGGTCCAGTTCCTGGTTGAACACGAGGAACCGGTAGGCGAAGAAGCGGACCACGGTGGCGACCAGAATGCCGAAAACGCCGGCAGCGAAAAGCATGTTCTTATCCGTGACGCCCAAGGAATACTTGGCCAAGGCTGTAAACCCGGTGGAAATGCCGATGCCGATGCCGTTGATGAGCACAAACATCAGGAATTCACGCAGCACGTTCGCTTGGCGGCGGTGCCGGAACGTCCAAAGACGGTTGGCGATCCAGGAAAACACGGTAGCGACCGAAGCGCCCACGAAGCGTGCCTTGGCCTCACTGTCCGTCATCGGCCCATGCATGAGGTAGTACGTCAGTCCGTTGTCAATGACGAACGCCACACCGCCCACGGCACCGAACTTCGCCACCTCGCGCCAAAACAGCGAGGCGAGTCCCCGGATGCGCTCTGCAAGTGTGTTAATCATGACCCTCCGTGGCCGTATGGATATTGGGGCCGATGGGCCAAGCTCCCATTTTAGCCCGGTTTGCCCGACGCGGCCCCAACAGGCGAGCAGATCGGGGCTGCTCCCGGCCCTCCCCCGGTGCCGGATTTGCTGACTTTACGGGGCATCATCGCCACGAAAGCCGGTAACCGCGCTCCTTTTCTGTAGTCTGAGAGATGTGACTTTTCCAGTAATCGGCGTGGTTGGCGGCGGCCAGCTTGCGCGCATGATGGCCCCAGCCGCCACCGCACTAGGCTTCGAACTCCGCGTCCTGGCAGAAGGTGAAGACGTTTCTGCCGTGTCGGCCGTACCCAACGCCCCGGTCGGCGACTACAAGGATCTGGATGCCCTTCTGGAGTTCTCCGAAGGCCTGGACGTGATGACCTTCGACCACGAGCATGTCCCGGCCGACCACCTGCATGCCCTGATCGCAGCAGGGGTCAACGTCCAGCCCGGTCCCGACGCCCTCATCAACGCGCAGGACAAACTCGTGATGCGCGCGGCCATCGACAGGCTCGAACTGCCGAACCCCGAGTGGGCATCCGTGGACAGCGTGGAGGCGCTGGTCGCGTTTGGCGACAAGACGGGGTGGCCCGTGGTCCTCAAGACGCCCCGGGGCGGCTATGACGGCAAGGGCGTCCGGATTGTCGGGTCACCCGACGAAGCCGCCCAGACAACCGACTGGTTCGAGGCCATGAGCCCCCTCCTGGCGGAAGCCAAGGTGGAGTTCAGCCGCGAGCTCTCGGCACTCGTGGCCCGCACGCCTGACGGCGCAGCCCGGGCCTGGCCGGTGGTGCACACCATTCAGGTTGACGGCGTGTGCGATGAGGTGATCGCCCCCGCGCAGGACATTTCGCTGGAGGTGGCCGCGGCTGCCGAGGATGCCGCCCTGCGGATCGCCAACGAACTGGGCGTCACCGGCGTCATGGCAGTCGAGCTGTTCGAAACACCGGGGTCAGGGGCCGGGTTCCTCATCAACGAACTTGCGATGCGCCCGCACAACACCGGCCACTGGACCCAGGACGGATCGGTGACCAGCCAGTTTGAGCAGCACCTGCGGGCAGTCCTGAACCTGCCGCTGGGGGCGACGGACGTCCTCGGCACTGTTGTGGTGATGAAGAATTTCCTCGGCGGCGAAAACCAGGACCTGTTTTCCGCCTACCCCGCCGCGCTGGCTGCCGAACCCGCCGCAAAAGTCCACTGCTACGGGAAATCAGTCCGGCCGGGCCGGAAAATAGGGCACGTCAATCTGGTGGGGGCCAGTGTCGCGGACGTGGAATCCCTGCGCGAACGGGCCACCGCCGTCGCCAACATCATCCGCGACGGCAGGATCACGTCCCAAGCGGCGCCAGGAAACACCGAGGAGAACGCATGAACCCCGAAACCACAGCCACACCGGAGACAGCGCTTCCCCCGCTGGTGGGCCTGGTCATGGGCTCGGATTCAGACTGGCCCGTCATGGAAGCCGCCGCTGACGCGCTGGCGGAGTTCGGCATTCCCTTCGAGGCCGACGTCGTTTCGGCCCACCGGATGCCCACCGAAATGATCCGGTACGGCCAGACCGCCCACGAGCGCGGCCTGCGCGTCATCATCGCCGGAGCCGGGGGCGCCGCGCACCTTCCGGGAATGCTGGCCTCGGTCACGCCGCTTCCCGTGATTGGCGTCCCCGTGCCGCTGAAGACCCTGGACGGCATGGACTCGTTGCTCTCGATCGTTCAGATGCCGGCCGGCGTGCCGGTCGCCACGGTCTCCATCGCCGGTGCCCGGAATGCGGGCCTGCTTGCCGTGCGGATCCTCGCCTCCGGCACGGACGACCTCGCGGTGCGCCTCCGCGGTGACCTCCTGGACTTTGCACAGGAACTCAACGACGTTGCCAGCCGGAAGGGCGCCAATCTCCGGCAGAAGGTCAACGAAGTCTTCTCCGAAGCAAACGTGGCCCTCCGGAGCAGCCACTAAGGAACGCCGATGCCCAACACCGAACTGCCCTCCGATGGACTCCTGACGGACCCCGTACGGTACCCGGCGAGTGCTGCTGAGCCCGTCCGGACCAAGCGCGCTTTCCTGCTGATCCTCCTCACCCTGTTTGTACCGGGGAGTGCGCAGATCGCCGCCGGCGACCGCAAACTGGGCCGTATCGCCCTGCGGGTCACGCTGACCGTGTGGGCGCTGGTGATCCTTGCCCTGGTGTTGCTGCTCGCCAACCGGACCCTGCTCATCAACATCATCACCAATCCGGTGGCCTCCCTCCTCATCGTCCTGGTACTGGCCGCACTGTCAGTCGGCTGGGCGGTGCTGTTCATCAACACGCTGCGGCTGATCCGCCCCGTGCTCTTGCCCAAGCGCAGCCGCCCGGCTGTTGCCGTCGCACTGGCGCTGGCCCTGGTGGTCAGCAGCGGTTCGCTCGGCTACGCGGCGTACCTGCTCAACGTCAGCCGCAATGCGATCGGCAGCATTTTTGCTGGCGGTCCCGCCATCGAGCCCGTGGACGGCCGCTACAACTTCCTCATGATGGGTGGCGACGCCGGCGCGGACCGCACCGGCCGGCGCCCCGACAGCCTGTCCGTGCTCAGCGTTGATGCCGAGACCGGCAAGACAGCCATCATCTCGATCCCCCGCAACCTGCAGAACGCCCGCTTCAGCGAGGGCTCCCCCATGCGGCAGATCTACCCTGACGGCTACAACTGCGGCAACGAGTGCCTCATCAACGCGATCAACACCGAGGTCACCAACGAACACAAGGACCTGTACCCGGACGCCGCAGATCCTGGCGCACAGGCCACCCTGGAGGCGGTTTCGGGAACCCTCGGCATCACTGTCCAGGCGTACGTCTTGGTGGACATGGATGGCTTCGCCAAGCTCATCGATGCGATGGGCGGGATCCGGATCAAGGCCGGCGGCTGGGTGCCCATGAGCGGCAACATGATCGATGAAGCCAACGGCATCCACGGCATGCCGCTGGGATGGATCCCCGCCGGCGAACAAAAGCTGGATGGCTTCCGTGCGCTCTGGTATGGGCGGTCCAGGGAATTCGTCGATGACTACGCCCGGATCCAGCGCCAGCAGTGCGTCCAGCAGGCCATGCTCAAGCAGCTGGATCCCGCGACGCTGCTGGCCAAATTCGAGGACATCGCCAACGCCGGCACCAAGGTAGTGGACTCCAATATCTCCTCGAGCCAGCTGGGCAGCTTCGTGGACCTGGCGATGAAGGCCAAAGGCAAGGACATCAGCCGGCTCACCATTGGACCGCCGGACTTCGACGCGTCCTTCTCCACGGTGCCGGACTTTGACATCATTCACGACCGGGTCAAGAAGCTCCTCAGCAGCGCGGAGCAGTCACCGGCTGCCGCCCCGGACGACGCCCTGCAGCCGCAGTACGCAGGCGGCGGCAGCGGGCTGACGGCAGGCGGGCCGGCTGCGCCGGCTGTGCTGGCCACAAAGCCGTCGCCGTCGTCGTCGGACTTCACACCAGTGACCACAACGCCCAACGGTGAGCCCATCACCGAAGAGATGCTGAACCAGCTCAAGCGCGAGGGGAACGAGCAGGCCATCCGCGAACTGGTGGCCACCAACGGCCAGTGCGCTCCCCTGTGACAGACACTCTGCTCCTAGAAAGAAGGACACCCGGCTGTGTACGAAATCGATAACGTCCTCCGGCCGTACGCCTGGGGATCGACGACGGCGATCGCCGGCCTGCTGCACAGGCCGGAGTCGGGCGGGCCGGAGGCAGAGCTGTGGATCGGAGCCCACCCGGACTCCCCCTCCGTTGCCACCCGCCCTGACGGAACGACGGTGCCGCTGGATGCGCTGATCGCCGAGGACCCGGGCCATTTCCTGGGGGACGACTCCGTGGCCGCGTTCGGACCGCGTCTGCCCTTCCTCACCAAAGTCCTCGCCGCGGCAAAGCCGTTGTCGTTGCAGGTGCACCCCAGCCTGGAGCAGGCGCGGGCCGGTTTTGCCCGCGAGAACGGCGAAGGCGTTCCCTCGGACGCGCCCAACCGCAACTACCGCGACGACAACCACAAACCGGAGATGATCTTCGCGCTGACTCCGTTTGACGCGCTGTGCGGTTTCCGCGAACCCGCGAAGTCCCGCGACGTTTTCCTCCACCTGGCCGGTTGCCTGGAACTTTCGGGGTCCGGCGTTCCAGCCGTCCTGACCGACGTGATCGATGACCTGTCGCAGGACGACGAAGGCGCCGCCCTGCGGTCGGCGTTTGAACGGCTGATCGCGGGCGGCGACGCTGTGGCCGAAGCAACGAAGATCGTCGTGGAGGCGCTTGCCTCAGGAGCGCCCATGGCGCCGTACCAGCCGGAACTCGCCACGGTGCTGAGCCTCAACGGCGAGTACCCCGGCGATCCGGGTGTGCTCATATCGCTGCTGCTGAACCGGCTCTCGCTGGAACCGGGCGAGGCCGTGTACCTCCCCGCCGGGAACGTGCACGCCTACCTTCACGGCATGGGGGTCGAAGTCATGGCCTCCTCGGACAACGTGTTGCGTGGCGGCCTGACGCCGAAGTTCGTTGACGTGCCGGAGCTGCTGAAAACCGTGGTCTTCGCGTCCGTGGGCGTGCCCATGCTGCGCGCAGGAGTTTCCGAACTGGGCCAGGAACTGTACCAGCCGCCTTTCCGGGAGTTCCAGCTGCAGCGGATCGAACTGCTGCCCGATGGCGGCCCCGTGCCGCTCGCGCAGTCGGGGGCCGCCGTGGTGATCGTGACTGCCGGTTCGGTCTACCTGGATTCGCCCAAGGGTGACCTGCGGCTGGACCGGGGCGGCAGTGCCTTCCTCCCGGCAGCCGATGCCCCGGTCAACGTCCACCCGGTTTCAGGTTCCACGGACACCGCCGTGGCTTTCGCCGTGACCACCGCCCTGAAAGCCTGAGCGCCGTGCAATACTTCCTGCAGACGCCGGCGTGGGCAGACTTCCAGCAGACCCTCGGCCGCCGGGTTCACACGCGGTCCGGCCCGGGGTGGAGCTACCTGGCCATCGAGGAAAAGAACCCCGCAGGCAAAGTGCTGTACGCGCCCTACGGTCCCGTGGCCGAGTCCGTTGCCGCGTTTGACGCCGCGCTGGCCGACCTCGTGGACGTGGCGAAATCCTGCGGCGCCGTGTTCGTCCGGATCGAACCGGTGACGGCCGGGCTGGAACCGGACACGGCGGCTGCCGCGCTGAAAGCCCGGGGAATGCAGCCCGCACCGGTTAACCAGCAGCCGGAGCTGAGCTGGATTGTGGATCTGGACCGGGACTTCAAGGACGTGCTGGCCGACATGAAGCCGGTCAACCGGAACCTGTACCGGAACATCCACAAGAAGGGTGTGACGTTCCGCTCAACCCAGGATCCGGACGATATCCGCATCCTCCTGAACTTCCTGCACATGACGGCCCGGCGCAACGGCTTCAAGCCGCAAAGCGACGAGTACCTCAGCCAGGTGGCAGCTTCCCTGATGCCCGCCGGTGCCGCGACCCTGTTCGTCGCCGAACTCCACGGCGGGCCAATCGCTGCCGCGCTGGCCTACGATTCCGCCGACACGCGTACCTACGCCCACGCCGCTTTGGACGATACCCACCGGAAGCTCAGCGCGGGAATTCCGCTGCTGGTCACGCTGATGGCCGACGCCCAGGAGAAGGGGCTCAAGCACGTGGATCTCTGGGGAGTGGCCCCGGCCGACCAGCCCGACCACAAGTGGGCCGGATTCACAGCATTCAAGAAGTCCTTCGGCGGACGCGAGATCGCCTACCCGGGAACCTGGGACCTGCCGGTCAACAAACCCCGCTACGCGGCCTATCAGGCAGCCCGCAGGCTCCGCGACGCTCTCCGCTCAGCCCTGAAACGCATCAAGCGCCCCACTCCCTCAGCGCGAACGGACACTTAAGCCCCCGGCCCTGAGCGCGAACGGACACTTAAGCCCCCGGTGCCGCGAGGTCTTGGGGCCACAAGTGTACGTTCGCGCCCTGCCGGTGGTTGCACCTGTGGATAACGCCCCGCGGGCCTGTCGTCCGATACACACTGGAGCATGGGTCTCTCACGACTGCCCCAAAACCTGCTGGCGGGATCATTCACTTCATCGCACGCCGCGGCCTATGGAGTGTCCCGGAAACGGCAGCGGCAGCCGGACCTGGCCATCCCTTCCCGAGGAATCCGCGTTCCGCTGGAGGGAGGAGCCACCACGCCCGCGAACCTGAGGGCTTACACGGCGCTGGATGACGCGTCCACACTCACCCATCACTCTGGTGCCAGGATTTGGGGGTACAGCCTCCCGGCTTGGATGCAGGAGGACTGGAGAATCCACGTCGCCCGCGACCGCGGCGACAGCAAGCCGCGCCGTCGGAACGTCGTCGGTCACCGCCTCACTTTCAGGCCCGGCGAGGTGGTGATCCACGACGGCGCCCGGGTCACCTCGCCGGCGAGAACCTGGCTCGATCTTGCCAACCTGTTGACCGTAGACGAACTGATCACCGCCGGAGATTCCGCGGTGCTTGCCCACGGGCCGGAGCTTCCGGTACCGAAGGCCCCCTTGGCAACGATTGAGGACCTGCGGCTCATCATTGCCGCGCACCCGGGCATGCGCGGCATGAAGACAGCGCGGCTGGCGCTTACGGAGATCCGCGTTGGGGCAGACTCACCTCCGGAAACAAGAATGCGGCTGGTTTTGGCCCGCACCAAGCTCGGCGAACCCGTCCTGAATTACGTGATCCACAACAGCTGGGGCCAGCCGGCAGTGTGGCCGGACGCAGCGTATCCGGAACACCGCCTCGCGCTTCAGTACGATGGCGGGCACCATTCGGATCCGGACCAAGCCGCACGCGACAGGAAGCGCAAGGAGACCACTGAGCGCCTCGGCTGGACCGAACTCAGAATATTCAAGGACGACCTCGACGGCGACAGGCCCTTCGTCCTCGAGAAGGTTCGGGCAATGATCGACGGACAGCTGCGCCGCCGAGCGTCAGGAGCCTAGGAACCCACCCCTGCTGGATAAGCGCGAACGTACACTTGTGGCCCCAAATCCGGTCGGAATTGGGGCCACAAGTGTACGTTCGCGCTGGGGTGCGGGTGGGGACTAGCTCTTGCGGGCGTAGCCTTCCCACTTGCTGGCCTGGTGCTCGCCGTCCACGAAGCGGATGGTGCCGGACTTGGAGCGCATGACGATCGACTGCGTCAGCACCTTGTCCTTGTCGTAGCGCACACCCTTGAGGAGGTCGCCGTCGGTGATGCCGGTGGCGGCGAAGTAGCAGTTGTCGCTCTTGACGAGGTCGTTCGTGGACAGGACCCGTTCGAGGTCGTGGCCGGCGTCGATGGCCTTCTGCTTCTCGTCGTCGCTCGTGGGCCAGAGACGGCCCTGGATGACGCCGCCGAGGGACTTGATGGCGCACGCGGCGACGATGCCTTCCGGAGTTCCGCCGATGCCCATCAGCGCATCGACGCCGGTGCCGGAGCGGGCCGCCGCGATGGCTCCGGCGACGTCGCCGTCCATGATGAACTTGGTGCGCGCGCCGGCCTCGCGGATTTCCTCCACCAGCGGGCGGTGGCGGTCGCGGTCAAGGATCATGACGTTCAGCTGGTTGACCTTGACGCCCTTGGCCTTAGCGATGAGGTGCAGGTTCTGCTTGACGGGCAGGCGCAGGTCCACCATGTCGGCAGCCTCGGGGCCGGTGACGAGCTTCTCCATGTAGAACACTGCGGACGGGTCGAACATGGAACCGCGTTCGGCCACGGCCAGGACTGCCAGGGCGTTGTTGATGCCCAGGGCCGTCAGGCGGGTTCCGTCAATGGGGTCAACGGCGACGTCGCACTCAGGGCCGGTGCCGTCGCCAACCTGTTCGCCGTTGAACAGCATGGGGGCTTCGTCTTTTTCGCCTTCACCGATGACCACGACGCCGTTGAAGTGAACGGTCTGGAGGAAGGAGCGCATGGCGTCGACAGCCGCGCCGTCGGCCTTGTTCTTGTCGCCGAAGCCCACCCAGTGGCCGCCGGCAATGGCCGCGGCCTCGGTGACGCGGACAAGCTCCAGTGCGAGGTTGCGGTCCGGCTCGTCGATCCCGACGGCAAGCGAGGGGGAAAGCGTTGAATACTTCTGGGTCATGGACGCTGGTGACACGTGAACCTCTTCTTCGAGTGGCGATCATTGGACCCGCAATGCCATAGGAGGCACGTGCGGTGATTCCTCTGTTACTGATCATAGTCGCGGCGGACTCCCGAGGTCATGGGATGACCAACCTATGAACCGAACGCTCCCTCACTGCAGGATCTGCCGAATGTGGAATCACTCCCCGCATGGGCGACTATAGAAGGGTGAACGAAACGCAGGACAAGTCCGCCCCCGACACCCCGGCAGCCGGCCACGGCTCCACCCCGGACCCGGCTGTACAGCCGATCAAGCCGGTAATTCCCGCCGCTGCCGCCAAGCGGGCCAACGCGTCGGTCATTGGGATGATCATCGCACTCGTGGTCAGCATTGCCGCCTTCCTGCCGATCGTGCTGATGAATCCCGCACCGAAGTCCGACGGCTTCCGGCCCAACATCGATGTCAGCGCCGTCGCCGGCAACGCCGCAGATGTGGCGGGATTCACACCGGTCACCCCTGATACCGGCGACACATTCAGTCCAAATTACGCCCGCTGGGAAGCCGGCACGGGAACCGGCGTCCCCACATGGGAAGTCGGCTACCTGACTCCCAAGGAAGCCTTCATTGGCCTGGTCCAGACCCGCAAGGCCAACCCGACGTGGCTGCTGCAGCAGACCAAGAACGCCCCCGTGACGGGCACGCGGCAGGCGGGCGGCCAAGAATGGGAGCTCAGGGATACCGGCAGGGGCGAGAAGAGCATGGTGCTGAACCACGGCGGCACCACCGTTGTCCTGAGCGGTGAGGCCCAGCTGGACGAGTTCGCGGTGCTGGCCGCCGCCGTCGTGAAGTCCCTGGACAGTAAGCCCGCAGTAACAGTTTCCCCCTCGGCGAGCCCCAGCCCGTAAGGTAGGGGCCGTGGCAACCTACCTGACTCCTGCACTGGCCTGGCGCCGTCTGCGCGAAGGCAACGAACGCTTTGTTAACGGCGAATCATCGCACCCCAACCAAGACGCCTCACGGCGGTCCTCCCTGGTGGAAAACCAGCACCCGTTCGCGGTGATCTTCGGCTGTTCCGACTCCCGCCTCGCGGCAGAAATCATCTTCGACCTCGGCCTCGGTGACGCCTTCGTTGTCCGCACCGCCGGCCAGGTGATTGACGACGCCGTGCTTGGATCGCTCGAATACAGCATCGGCGTCCTCGGCGTGCCGCTGATCGTGGTTCTCGGCCACGACAGCTGCGGCGCGGTCAGCGCCACCAAAGCCGCCGTGGAAACGGGCCAGATGCCCACCGGGTTCATCCGGGACCTCGTGGAGCGGATCACGCCGTCCGTGCTGACCTCCCTGCGCAATAACGAAACCGAGGTCAACGACATGGTGGTGGAGCACGTCAAGCAGACGTCCCAGCGGCTCGTCGACAGCTCCCGTGTGATTTCCGACGCAATTGAGACTGGGCGGGCCGCGGTCATCGGCCTCTCCTACAGCCTCGCCGAAGGGCACGCCGACCTTGTTTCCGGAATCGGCGAGCTCTAGGGCTGACGACGGCGGGCCCTTTCGGGACCGCCGTCGCAAGCAGTTCACGGTTTTCGATGCGGCCGCAGATCGCCCTAAGCTAGCCCCATGACTTCCACTGAAGAGTTCCGCATTGA
Source organism: Arthrobacter sp. Soil_N43 (assembly GCF_057655195.1). Lineage (NCBI taxonomy): Bacteria > Bacillati > Actinomycetota > Actinomycetes > Micrococcales > Micrococcaceae > Arthrobacter > Arthrobacter sp. Soil_N43. The sequence goes on along the minus strand of NZ_JBDGML010000044.1, from coordinate 8,018 downwards.
ACATGACACGATGGGCGAAGTCCGCGTCCCCGTGAACGCCCTGTACCGTGCACAGACGCAGCGTGCAGTTGAAAACTTCCCCATTTCCGGCAAAACCCTGGAACGCGCACACATCGAGGCCCTCGCCCGGGTCAAGAAGGCTGCCGCCCAGGCCAACGCAGAACTGGGCGTGCTCGACGGCGAGCTGGCCAAGGCGATCGCGGACGCTGCCGATGAGGTAGCTGCGGGCAAGTACGACGGCGACTTCCCCATCGACGTTTTCCAGACAGGCTCCGGCACGTCCTCGAACATGAACACCAACGAGGTCCTCGCCGAACTTGCCTCCCGTGCCCTCAAGGCCGCCGGCAGCGACAAGGTGGTCCACCCCAACGACCACGTCAACGCCTCCCAGTCCTCCAACGACGTGTTCCCCACCTCGGTCCACGTTGCAGCCACCTCGGCACTGATCAACGACCTCATCCCGGCACTCGGCTACCTCGCCGAGTCACTGGAGCGCAAGGCCGTTGAGTTCAAGGACGTCGTGAAGTCCGGCCGCACGCACCTCATGGACGCCACCCCGGTGACCCTGGGGCAGGAATTCGGCGGCTACGCCGCACAGGTCCGCTACGGCATCGAGCGCATCAACGCCTCCCTCCCCCGCGTTGCCGAGGTTCCCCTCGGCGGCACCGCAGTCGGCACCGGCATCAACACCCCGGCCGGCTTCCCGGAGCGCGTCATCGAACTCCTCGCCACTGACACCGGCCTGCCGCTGACCGAGGCCCGTGACCACTTCGAGGCCCAGGCCAACCGCGACGGCCTCATCGAAGCGTCCAGCCAGCTCCGCAACATCGCGATCTCCTTCATGAAGATCAACAACGACCTCCGCTGGATGGGCTCCGGCCCCAACACCGGCCTCGGCGAAATCGCCATCCCGGACCTGCAGCCGGGTTCCTCGATCATGCCCGGCAAGGTCAACCCGGTCATCTGCGAGGCCTCCATCATGGTCTGCGCCCAGGTGATCGGCAACGACACCGCCATCGCATGGTCCGGAACCAACGGCGCCTTCGAACTGAACGTCGGCATCCCCGTCATGGCCGCGAACCTGCTCGAGTCCGTCCGCCTGCTGGCCAACACCAGCCGCGTCATGGCCGACAAGATGATCGACGGCATCACCGCCAACGTCGAGCGTGCCCGCTTCCTCGCCGAGGCGTCGCCGTCGATCGTTACGCCGCTGAACAAGTTCATCGGCTACGAGAACGCCGCCAAGATCGCCAAGAAGGCCGTCGCCGAGGGTCTGACCATCCGCGAGACCGTGGTGGCCATGGGCTTCCTGGAGCGCGGCGAACTGACCGAAGAGCAGCTGGACACCGCCCTGGACGTCATGTCCATGACCCGTCCGCCGCACAAGGCATAACTTCCAAAGTACGACGGCGGCCGCCCACCTTCTCTGCGAAGGCGGGCGGCCGCTGCGTTTAAGGGAGCCGTGGGCGGGCTGGGGGCTTAAGTGTCCGTTCGCGCTGCGGCCGGGGCGCGCTGCTCAGGCTGGCACCACGGCCATGGCGGCGGCGGCACCGGCGAGCATGAAGGGCCCGAACGGGATGGCTGACTTGAGCGTTCCCCGGCGCGACGCCAGCAGGGCGATGCTCCACAGGCCGCCGAGCAGGAACGCCGCGAAGGTTCCGGCGAAGACGTGGGACCACCCCAGGTAGCCCAGGTACATCCCCAGCACGCCTGCCAGCTTCACGTCACCGAATCCCATCCCGGGCGGATACACCAGGCGCAGCACGAAGTAGAACAGCCACAGGACCGCTCCCCCCGCCACGATCCTGAGGGCCGGCACCCCGAACAGCTGCGCCGCGGCCTCGGGCGCGCCGCCGCCGTCAGGCCCTCCGCTGCCGGGCACGGACAGGACCAGGCTGGCCACCGCCCCCAACAGCAGCACACCAGCCACGGCGTACGACGGAAACACGATCCGGTTCGGCAGGAGATGGTGCCGCACATCGATCACCGTCAGCCGGACGGCCATCACGGCGAAATAGGCGCAGGCCGCCAGGACCAGCCAGAAGGCGGGAGGCGCCGCCTGCCAGAGTTCGCCAAGTCGTTGGATCACTCTCGGATGCTACTGGATTTGCCCGGCCCGGCGCGCGCCCCGCGCGTAAACTGTGGATATGGGGACCTGGGACGCCAAGCACCGGCAGGAACACGGTGGGGCGGCGACGCCCTCAGACTCCGCCGCGTCCTTCAGGAACCTCTGCCGTTCCTCCCCCTGGAAGTGGCAGTCCCTCCGCTTCGAATACCGGGAGACCTCCCCCGACGGGGCCGGCCCCGTCCGGGCCTGGCTGCGCCGCCCCGGCGCCCTCCGGCTTGAGTCCATGGACGGGACCCTGCTGCACAACACCACAGGCATCAACGACTCCCGGGACGGCCTGTACATCAGTGCCACGCGACGGTCGTGGCTGCTTCCGGCGCACCTCGTCACCCCCGTTTACGACGACGGCGGGCTGGTCAGGCGCCGCCCCGAGGCAGCGTACGGCGAGCCATCGTTTGGGAACAGCCGCTTCGCCGCCGCCCTGGACCCGGTAGAACTCGCCGGCAACGCTCCCGTTCCGCTGGAGTTCCCCCGTGCCAACGCAGTGGAGCTGCTGGAACCCGTGCGCGATGTGGAGCACGAGGGCCGCCCCGCCCGGGAGACGGTGGTTTCCCCGAACCCCGGGTACCGCCCCCTGGACCCCGAGAGTCCGCTGTGCGGGCCGGGGCGGACGCGGATCCGGATCGACGCCGGCACGGGCGTCTGCGTGGCCAGCGAACCCCTCGACGGCGGGGCGGACCTGCCCGGCCACTGGATCCGCATCCTGGCTGTCGACGAGTACATGCTCGATGACCTCTTCGTGGCCGAGCCGGTGAACCTGACGGACGTCCGGGAACACATCCAGTGGCCGTTGCGTCCCAACCCCGCTTAACCGGCGCTTGGGCAGGCGTGGGCTAGGCTTCCCTGATGACCGAGCTGACATCTGTTTATCCGCCGTTCGCCCTGATGCTGGCTACTCCCCGGCTCGTGTTGCGCCCACTCCGTGACGGCGACATTCCCGCGGCGGTGGAGGCAGCGGCCAGCGGCATTCACGAGCGGGGCAGGAACCCCTTCAGCACCCCGTGGGCCGAATCACCGCCCGACCAGCTGGGACCAACCATGGGCCGCTGGTACTGGCAGTGCCGGGCCAACAGCACCCCGGAGTCCTGGTCCCTGATCCTCGGCATCTGGCACGGCGAAACCTTCCTGGGCTGCCAGGACGTGGAGGCCAAGGATTTTGCCGTCCGCAGGACGGTAAACACCGGTTCCTGGCTGCGAAGGACCGCGCATGGCCGCGGCTTCGGCAAGGAAATGCGCGCCGCCGTCGCGCTGTATGCCTTTGACTGGCTCAAGGCCGACGTCGCAGAATCCGAAGCGGCGGAGTGGAACACCGCCTCGCTCGGAGTTTCACGCTCCCTCGGATACGAGCTGAACGGTGTGACACGGATGTCCTGGGGCGGCAAGGCGGAAACCGTCCAACGGGTGCGTCTAACCCCGGAGACCCTCAAACGCCCCGACTGGCACCTAAAGGTGGAAGGCCACGAATCCACAGCCGGGTTCCTAGGGATCTGACCAAGGGGCTTCGACAAGCTCAACCAGCGGTCCGGCACTAGCGCGGCTGTGGTGTCCCGCAAAGGAGCGCATCGCCGACCAAAGCGAAGCGGCGGTCGCCCAGCGACCGGAGGGGAGCGGCGGGAGGTGTCTAGGCGACGGCGGGACGCGGCAGCCGTGCGGAGACGACCCCGCGCGGCTGCATTCCGATGCCCAGGCTAGATCTCTGCCCCTTCCAGGAGTTCCGTGACGAGGGCCGCGATGGGCGAACGCTCGGAGCGGGTGAGGGTGACGTGGCCGAAGAGAGGGTGGCCCTTCAGCGTCTCGACCACGGCGGCGACGCCGTCGTGACGGCCAACCCGCAGGTTGTCCCGCTGGGCGACGTCGTGGGTGAGGACAATCTTCGAGTTCTGCCCAATGCGGCTCATGACAGTGAGCAGCACATTCTTCTCCAGGGACTGTGCCTCGTCCACGATGACAAAGGCGTCATGCAGGGAACGGCCGCGGATGTGGGTCAGCGGCATGACCTCCAGCATGCCGCGGTCCATGACTTCTTCGACGACTTCCTGGCTGACGAGGGCGCCGAGTGTGTCGAAGACCGCCTGCGCCCAGGGGTTCATCTTCTCGGCCTCCGAGCCCGGCAGGTATCCGAGTTCCTGACCGCCCACGGCGTAGAGCGGGCGGAAGACGATGACTTTGCGGTGCTCCCGGCGCTCCAGCACGGCTTCCAGTCCCGCACAGAGGGCAAGGGCCGACTTGCCGGTGCCGGCGCGGCCGCCCAGCGAGACAATGCCGACGGCCGGGTCCATCAGCAGATCGATGGCCAGCCGCTGTTCGGCGGAACGCCCGTGAAGTCCGAAGACATCCCGGTCCCCCTTCACGAGGCGGACCTGCTTGTCCGCGCCTACCCGCCCCAGTGCCGAACCCCTGTTGGACAGGAGCACGAGTCCGGTGTTGACCGGCAGTTCGGCCGCGGCGGGGATGAAGACCGGCTCGTGGCCATACAGCGTGGACACTTCCTCCTCGGTGGCGTCAATTTCCGCCACCCCGGTCCAGCCCGAGTCCTTGACCAGCTCGTTGCGGTATTCATCCGCGAGCAGCCCCATGGCCGAGGCCTTGACCCGCATGGGGAGGTCCTTGGACACCACCGTGACGTTGCGGCCCTCGTTGGAAAGGTTCATGGCGACGGCGAGGATACGGCTGTCGTTGTCACCGCCCCGGAACCCGGCCGGCAGCACCTCGGACGAGATGTGGTTCATCTCCACCATCAGTGTCCCGCCGGCGTCGCCCAGCGGAATGGGCTTGTTCAGTCCGCCGTGCTGGATCCTGAGGTCGTCAAGGAGCCGCAGGGCCGTCCGGGCAAAGTAGCCCAGTTCGGGGTCGTGGCGCTTGCCCTCAAGTTCGGTGATCACGACGATGGGCACGATCACTTCATGCTCTGCGAAGCGAAGCAGCGCGCGGGGATCTGACAGCAACACCGAGGTGTCAATGACGAACGTCGAGACGGCTGGCTGGGATTCTGACGTCGGGCCGGAAACAGCAAGACCGGCTGCGGCGTCATTCGTTGCCGCACCGGTCTTTGGAATGGCTCGCTTGGCGCGAGAGGTAGCCTTCTCACCCTGGTCCGTGATGACTTCGGGCAGTTGTTCAGAATTAGCCACATCGACTCCAGCCCCGGGGCATATGCCCGGAATCGTTATTGGTGAGGCGGCTCGGCCATGAGGCCGGGCTCGGCCTCCCATACAACCGGTGCGAAGTTCGCTCCATGTACTGGCCTCCCCGATTAGCCGGCGATTTTGCCTGCTGATGGTCTTAACGTAAATCTCCCCCGACTAATTTCCAAAGTCCTGAAGCGGCGATTCCTGTTGCCGGTTTGTGAATTCGAGGTGAACGGGCGGGACAGCCAGCGCCGGGTGAGGAGCGGAGGCCGGACTAGGAACCAAAGCGGCGCTGCCGCCCGGCGTAGTCCCGGAGGGCCCGGAGAAAATCAACTTTCCGGAACGCAGGCCACAGCGCTTCACAGAAGTAGAACTCGCTGTAGGCGCTTTGCCACATCAGGAAGCCCGACAGCCGCTGCTCCCCGGAGGTCCTGATGACCAGATCCGGATCAGGCTGGCCGCGGGTATACAGAAAGCGGGAGATGTCATCCACGGAGAGGCTGTCGGCGAGCTCGCTGATGTCGGCTTTGCGTGCCACGGCGTCGTGCAGCAACTCACGGACGGCGTCCACAATTTCCCGGCGGCCGCCATAGCCGACCGCAACATTGACGTGGAGCTTTTCACGCACCGGAGTCCGGGCGGTCAGCGTCGTCAGCCGGTCCGCCAGGTAGTCGGGCAGGAGCTCGGGCGCCCCCATGGCATGCACCGAGATGTCAGCGTTCTCATCGAGTCGGTCCAGGGTGTTGGCGATAATGCCCATGAGGAGGTCCAGTTCTTCACCGGAGCGGCTCATGTTGTCGGTGGAGAGCATGTAGAGCGTGACCACCCTGACCCCAAGCTCCTGGCACCAGCCCAGGAATTCGTGGATCTTGTCCGCACCGGCCTGGTGCCCCTGGCTCGTGGGGGCGTTGAACTGCCGCGCCCAGCGGCGGTTGCCGTCCACCATGACACCGATGTGCCTGGGAATCCTGTCCGGGCCGAGGGAGCGGAGCAGCCGGCGCTCGTAGAAGCCATAGAGGAACCCGGGCATTTCCATCCGGAGATTCACCTGACTTCCTGGCTGTCTGATTTCTGTGCAAATCCTAGGCTACCGTCCGAAGGCCGGCGCCGCGTGCACACCCCCGGCCCGGAACCGCCGTGCGCTGGCGGGCAGCCAACCCGACGTATTGTTACTTGGAAGTAACTTACCGGGCCGTAAGTTATTCTGGAGCCATGACGAGCAACACCCCGCCGGGCGGGTCGGGCACCCCGGAGCCCAGGTCCAGCCCCGTGGACGACGCCGCCGTCCGCATCGCCGAACTGCTGACGATCAAACCCAAATGGCGCGGGTGGATCCACACCGTCACGGCTCCGCTGGCCCTTGCCGCCGGCATCGTGCTTGTGCTGGTCGCACCTACGCCGGACCGCAGGATCACGTCCGCCATCTACGCCCTCACCGGTGTGTTGCTGTTCGGCATCAGCGCCATATACCACCGCGGCAACTGGTCCCCGGGCGTGAAGATGGTGCTGAAACGGCTCGACCATACCAACATCATGCTGGTCATCGCCGGCAGCTATACGCCGCTGGCCTGGAGCCTGCTGGAGCGGCCCACGGCAGTGCTGCTGCTCTGGCTGATCTGGTCCGGGGCCATCCTCGGCGTGCTGTTCCGGCTCCTGTGGACCCACGCACCGCGCTGGCTCTATGTGCCCATCTACATTGCCCTGGGCTGCGGCTCGCTGTTCTACCTGCCCGATTTCTTCGCGGCCAGCGTGCCCGCCGCCCTCCTCATCTGCCTCGGGGGCATCCTGTACATAGCCGGCGCCGTCTTCTACGCGCTGAAAAAGCCGAACATCAGCTACGAGCACTTCGGCTTCCACGAACTCTTCCATGCGCTCACCGTGCTCGCCTTCGCCGCGCACTTCGTGGCGATCCTCATCGCCGTCCTGAGCTAAGGCGCTCCCTGACCTCCTGCACGGACGCGACCGGCCGATCGCAGACCATGCCGCGGCACAGATACACGAGCGGTGCACCGTCCGCTCCGGCCGTGCGGCCACGCAGCAGCGGCACCGTCCCAAGCGTCCCGGCAGCCTCCCCCTGCCTGTCCCCGGCCTCACCGCCGCCCACGGCGATGACCAGCCCCGGACTGGCCGACCCCAGCAGCGCCCGGTGCAGGGCCTCCCTTGCCGCGCCCGGGCGCCCGACGACGGCGGCCTCCACCGGGCCTTCCGCCGCGGCTTGGGCCGTGGCCAGCAGCCAGCCGGCCACGCGCGGAGCCTGCGCCGCGATCGGCGGCAGCAGCGCCAGGATGTTGCCCGCCATGGCCCGGTGTTCGGAAGAGCCGGACAGGGCCGCGTAGCTCAGCAGGACACCGGCGAAAGCCGCCGCACCGCTGGGCGTGGCGCCGTCGAAGGGATCGAGGCCGGGCCGGCCACCCAGCGCGTTGGACACCTGGGCGGACTCCCCTGCGGTGTCCGCCAGTTTGCCGTCCGCGATGAACCGCCCGCATGCCGCCGATATCACTGCCTCCGCCAGCCCATACCAGTGGGCATCTCCGGTGACGGCGAACAGCGCCAGAAACCCTTCGCAGCAGAACGCGTAGTCCTCCAGGAGGTCGCCGATCCCGCGTGCGCCACCGGCGTGGGAGACGCGGACGAGTTCCTGCTCTGCCTCCTTCCAGTGGACCTTCTCGAGGTAGCGTGCGACGCGGACGGCCGCGTCCACCAGCCCGGGACGGTCCAGCACTGCGCCTGCCTCGGCCAGGGCCGCCACGGCCAGTCCGTTC
>NZ_JBDGML010000043.1:0-19445 GCF_057655195.1 Arthrobacter sp. Soil_N43 | reverse complement strand
TGGTGCCGCCGTAGTAATACACCTCGAAGTCATTCATCACCGGGGCGTAGTGGGAGTAGAGCACCGCCAGGGCAACGACGGCGGCAATCGCGCCGCCCGCCGTGGCCAGCCAGCCGAAGGCGGCGCGGCCGCGGCCGGCCTTGGGCGCTGCCGCCTCTGAAGGTGCGTCCACCGTCTGGCCGGTGGCCTCCGGGGTCACCTTCACTGGATGAACGCGAAGGCTTGCTCGAGGTCGGCGATGAGGTCCTCAACGTCCTCGATGCCGCAGGAAAGCCGGATGAGATTGACGGGGACGGCCAGTTCGGTGCCCTTCACGGAAGCGTGCGTCATCTCGGACGGGTAGTTCATCAGGGACTCAATGCCGCCGAGTGACTCCGCCAGGGTGAAGACCGAGGTGGATTCGGCGACCTTCCGGGCCGCCGCCTCGCCGCCCTTGAACTGGACCGAGATCATGCCGCCGAACTTCTTCATCTGCTTCTTGGCGAGCTCGTGGCCGGGGTGCGAGGGCAGGCCCGGGTAGAGGACCGCTTCCACCTCGGGGCGCTCCAGCAGCCATTCGGCCACGGCCTGGGCGTTGTCGCTGTGCCGGTCCATGCGCACTCCCAGCGTCTTCAGCCCGCGCGTGGTGAGGAAGGCGTCCATCGGCCCCGACACGGCGCCCACGGCGAACTGCACGAAGCCGATCTTTTCCGCGAGCTCGGCATCCTTGACCACGATGGCGCCGCCCACCACGTCGGAGTGGCCGCCGATGTACTTGGTGGTGGAGTGGACCACGACGTCGGCACCCAGGGCGAGCGGGGTCTGCAGGTAGGGGGACGCGAAGGTGTTGTCGACGATCAGGAGGGCCCCGGCGTCGTGCGCCACCCTGGCGAGCGCCTCGATGTCGGTGATCTTCATCAGGGGATTGGAGGGAGTCTCCACCCATACGAAGCGCGTCTGGTGCGCGGCGACGGCGGACGCGACGGCGTCGAGGTCGGACATGTCCACCGGGGTGTTGCCGATGCCCCAGTCGCCGAGCACCCGGCTGATCAGGCGGTACGTGCCGCCGTAGGCGTCGTTGCCCAGCACGATGTGGTCCCCGGGCCGGGTCAGGGCGCGGATGAGCGAATCTTCGGCGGCCAGGCCCGAGCTGAAGGAGTAGGCGTGCGTGCCGCCTTCGAGGGACGCGAGCTGTTCCTGCAGGGCGTCGCGGGTGGGGTTGGTGCCGCGGCCGTATTCGTAGCCGTCGCGCAGCCCGCCGATGCCGTCCTGGGCGTAGGTGGAGGAGAAGTGCACGGGCGGCACCACGGCGCCGGTGCGCGGCTCGAAGGCCTGGCCGGCGTGCACGGCCCGGGTGTTGAATCCTTGGTTTTCAGAGACGGACATGAAAATCCTTTCGAGGCTGGCCGAGCTTGTCACCGCTGATCGAGCCTGTCGAGATCAAGGTTTCGACAGGCTCAACCACCGGACCGACAGTCTCAGCCCACGGGTCTAGTGGCTGAGGTACGCGAGGAGGTCGTGGCGGGTCAGGATGCCAATGGGGGCGCCGACGAACGTCACCATCACGGTGTCGACGTCGGACAGCAGTTCGCGGGCCGCCGAGATGGTTTCCAGCGAGCCGATGACGGGGAGAGGCTCCCCCATGTGTTCGGAGATCTTGTCCGTCAGCTGGGCTTCGCCGCGGAACAGCTTCGCGGTCAGCGAGCGCTCGTCCACCGCTCCGAGGACCTCACCCATCACCACGGGCGGTTCCTGGGACAGCACAGGGATGTGGCTGACGCCGAACTCGTTCATGATGTTGATGACGTCGCGGACGGTCTCGTTGGGGTGAATATGGACCAGGTCCGGCAGCTCACCCGTCTTGGACTTGATGACCTCGCCCACCGATGCCTCCTCGCCGCCGGAGAGGAATCCGTAGGAGCGCATCCATTGATCGTTGAAGATCTTGGCGAGGTAGCCGCGGCCCGAGTCGGGCAGGATCACCACCACCACCGCATCCTCGGGCAGGTCGCGGGCTGTCTCCAGCGCGGCAACCACCGCCATGCCGGAGGACCCACCCACCAGTAGGCCCTCCTCGCGGGCCAGCCGCCGCGTCATGGCGAAGGAATCGGCGTCGCTGACGGCGATGACCTGGTCCGGAACCGTTTTGTCGTAGTTGGCGGGCCACATGTCCTCGCCCACGCCTTCGACGAAGTACGGGCGGCCGGTGCCGCCCGAGTAGACAGAGCCTGCGGGGTCCGCCCCGATGATCCTGACCCGGCCGCCGTCGGACTCCGCACGGTTCGCGGAGACCTCCTTGAGATAGCGGCCCGTCCCGGTGATGGTGCCGCCGGTGCCGGCGCCGATGACGCAGTGCGTCACCTTCCCGTCGGTGTCGCGCCAGATTTCCGGCCCGGTGGATTCATAGTGGCTGAGCGGCGCTGCGGGGTTGGAGAACTGGTCCGGTTTGAAGGCACCGGGAATTTCGGTGACGAGGCGGTCTGAGACGCTGTAGTAGCTTTGCGGGCTGTCCGGGGCGACGGCGCTGGGGGTCACCACCACTTCAGCCCCGTAGGCCTGAAGCACGGCCCGCTTGTCCTCACCCACCTTGTCGGGCACGACGAAGATGCATTTGTAGCCCTTCTGCTGGGCCACAAGCGCCAGTCCTACGCCGGTATTGCCGGAGGTCGGCTCGATGATGGTGCCGCCGGGCTTGAGCTTGCCGTCCCGCTCCGCTTCCTCGACCATCCTGGCCGCGATCCGGTCCTTGATGGAACCGCCGGGATTCACGTATTCCAGCTTCACGAGGACGGTGGCTTGGATGCCGTCGGTGACGTGGTTGAGCTTGATCAGCGGGGTGTTGCCGATAAGGTCCAGAACGGACTGGGCGTACTTCATGGGTACAAACTTACCGTCTTGCCTTCAGGGCTGCGTCCCCGGGCGGCACGGAGCGCCGCACATTCAGGGGTACGTTCCCCCCTTTAGCCGGCCGTTCCCTCGGCAGTCCCTGCGGGGAGGTTCTGCCACAGCCCCAGAACGTTTCCCTCGGTGTCCTTGAAGTAGGCGTAGAAGCCCATCCCCGGGATGGCGTCCTTTGGCTTGACCACGGAGCCCCCGAGTTTCTCCACCTGCGCCAGCGTTGCGTCGATGTCGTCTACGTCGACCGTGATGATGAGGGTCTTCAGTTCCCCTTCGCGGGCGAACAGTCCGCCGTTGATGGCCCCGGGACTCTTCGGCATGCCGGTTTGCTCATCGCTGGGCGTGGTGATCACCACGTTGTAGTCCATCTCGGGCATGGCGTTGATGGTCCATTGGAATGCTTCGCGGTAAAAGTCGGTGGCCCTGCCCTGATCATCGGCGGGGATTTCGAAATGCACTATGCCGGCCATCGTGCCCTCCTGGGTTTGGCTGAGCGGCGCGGACGCCCCGCGCCACACCTGGGATTGTAGTCCTCCCCACGGCGGGGGTTAAGGGGCGGGGTTTAGGCCTGCCGGGTGGCCCGCCTAGTGGCCTGCCGGCGCACGGAGCCCCGCCATGTCAGCGGTCCGTGGGACGATGATTCCATGACCATCACGGACGTCCCCGCCAGCGTTGCCGCTGCCGCCGACGCCTCCTTGCGATGGTATGCCGGCGGTCCCTACAGCCTGCGCCAGACCCTGGGCACACTCATGCGCGGCAATGGCGATCCCTCGTTCGCCTCGCGCCCGGACGGCCTGTGGATGGCTTTCACGACGCCGGACGGTCCGGTCACGCTGCGCCTCACCAGCGCCGAACGGGGCCCGGACCCGCACGTCGATGTGCAGGCCTGGGGTCCCGGCTCCGCCTCCGCCCTCGCCGCCGTTCCCCGTCTGCTGGGCGCCGACGACGACTGGTCTGCCTTTGACGAGCCCGGGTTCCACTCAACCCTCCCGCGGCTGGTCCGTGAAGCACGACGCCGGAACCTCGCCCTCCGCCTGCCCTCAACCGGGCGCATGGTGGACTCCCTGGTGCCCACCATCCTGGAGCAGAAGGTCACCGTCATCGAGGCCCGGCGTGGCTTCCGCTACCTCATGTACCGCTGGGGCACCCCCGCCCCTTGCGCCTCGACCGTCGCACCGGCCGGCCTGCTGGTCCGGCCCACGCCTGAAGAGTGGCTGCGCATCCCGTCCTGGGAGTGGCACAAGGCCGGCGTGGGGCCGCAGCGGTCGGCCACCGTCATGCGGGCGCTGCGTTCCGCCGTCGCGCTTGAACGGCTGGCCGCGCTGCCGGCGGCGGAGGCCGCCGCCAAGATGCAGACCATCCCCGGCATCGGGGTGTGGACCGCCGCCGAGGTGGTGCAGCGGACGCACGGCTGCCCGGACTCCATTGCGGTCGGTGACTACCATCTCGCGGCCGATGTGGGCGCGGCGCTGACCGGCCGGCGGACCGACGACGCCGGCATGTTGGCCCTGCTGGAACCGTGGACGGGCCACCGGCAGCGCGTGGTCCGGATGATCGGACTCAGCGGTTTCCGGAAACCCACCTTCGGGCCGCGGATGACCATCCAGGACCACCGCAGGCACTAAAGCCTCCTTCCCTGGCCGCGCCTCCCCGAGCGCGAACGGGCAGTTGTGGCCCCGGCTGAGCCCCCTGCCGGCAGAGGTTCGTGCCGTGGACGCCCTGACCGGCGGGGTATACCGTGGGCGGCAGGGAGCCCGGCACCCGCAGCCGGGGCTTTGGAACCCTTGGAGCATCCAGTGATTCATACCCGGAAACTCACCAAGAACTTCACGGTCAAAAAGGAGACGGTGGAGGCGGTCAAGGGCGTCGACATCGACGTCGCACCCGGCGAACTCGTGGCTTTCCTCGGCCCGAACGGGGCCGGCAAGTCCACCACGCTGCGCATGCTGACCACGCTGCTGAGGCCGACGTCGGGGTCGGCCACGGTGGCCGGGCTGGACGTCGTGGCGGACCCCGCCGGCGTACGGGCGAGGATCGGCTACATCGGCCAGGGCAACGGCGGCGGCCACAGCTACCGCGTGATCGACGAAATGATCATGCAGGGCCGCTTCTACGGGATGAACACCACGGACGCCACGGCGCGGGCCAAGGAACTGCTCACGTCCCTGGACCTCGCCGATCTCGCAAAGCGTACGGTCATCAAGCTCTCCGGCGGCCAGCGGCGCCGGATGGACGTTGCGCTCGGCCTGATGCATTCGCCCCGGCTGCTGTTCCTTGACGAGCCGTCCACCGGAATGGACCCGCAGAACCGGGCCAACCTTTGGGAGCACATCATGCGCATGCGGGCCGAGCACGGGACCACGATCGTCCTGACGACCCACTACATGGACGAGGCTGATTCCATGTCGGAACGCGTCATCGTCATCGACCACGGAGCCATCATCGCGGACAACACCGCCGCGCGGCTCAAGGCCGACCTCGCCGGAGACCTGCTGGCCGTGGAAGTCGCGGCGGCCTCCGCCGCCGAGGTGCGCGGCCTGCTGGGGCGCGCCGCCGCCGAAGGCGAGCTGGAGGAGCACGCGTACGACGGCGTCGTCCGGTTCCGGCTGCGGCTCAGCAACGGTGCCCGGCTGGCCCCGGAGCTCCTGCGGAGGATGCACGACGCCGGCGCTCCCGCGCAGTCCCTGGAACTGAAACCGCCGACGCTGGACGACGTGTTTCTCGAACTGACGGGGCGCAGCCTGCGCGAAGGGGCTGAGGTGTGATGCGCGTGCCAAGCACGCGGATGGAGCAGGCCGAACAGAAACCGGGGCTGGACCGGGTCCTGCGGGACACCTGGTATGTGTTCTGGCGGGAAATGCTGCTGCCGCTGCGGGACCCGTTCTCACTCGTGTTCTCACTCCTCCAGCCATTGGTGTTCCTGGGTCTTTTCGGGCCCCTGCTCGGTTCGGCCGTGGGGGCGCCGGCGTTCGGCGGCCAGTCCACGCTGCAGTGGTTCCTGCCCGGCGTCGTCGTCATGATTGCGCTGTTCGGCACCTCCATGACCGGGTCCAACCTGCAGTATGAGCTGATGACCGGCTCCTACGAGCGGATCCTGGCCACACCCCTGTCCCGCTCCTCGCTGATGATCGGGCGGGCACTGAAGGAGTGGGCGCCGCTCGTGGTGCAGGGCCTACTGATCTCCGTGGTGTGCATTCCGTTCGGCTTCGTCCTCCACCCGCTGCATGTCCTCTTCGGGCTCGTCATCCTGGGGATCTTCGGCATCGGTCTCGGTGCATTGTCGTACTCGCTGGCCCTTGTGTCGCAGAACAAGGAATGGATTTTCTGGGGTGTGCAGCAGACCCTGCTGTTCCCGCTGATGATCCTGTCCGGCATCATGCTGCCCATCGAGGCGGGACCGGAGTGGATGAAGGTGGCCAGCCTCTTCAACCCGCTCACCTACCTGGTCAACGCCGAGCGCGAGCTCTTCGCAGGCGCCGTCGGCGTCGACACGCTGTACGGGCTGCTCGCCGCCGTGGTGACGGCCGCCGTCGGACTGGCGGTGGGCATCCGGGCGATCAGCCGGAACACGAGGTAGCCCCGCAGGGCCCATCAGAGGCCCAGCCGGGCCACTGCTTCCTCGCGCATCTCGACCTTGCGGACCTTGCCCGAAACGGTCATGGGAAAGCTCTCGCGGACGTCCACGTATTTGGGGATCTTGTAGTGCGCAAGCTTCCCCCGGCAGTAGTCGGCCACGGCGTCGGCGTCCAGCGGCCCGGCCCCGGGCTTGAGGATGATGCAGGCCATGAGTTCCTCGCCATACTTGGCGTCCGGCACCCCGATCACCTGCACGTCCTGGACTGCGGGGTGCGTGTAGAGGAACTCCTCGATCTCGCGCGGGTAGATGTTCTCCCCGCCGCGGATCACCATGTCCTTGATCCGGCCTTCGATCACGATGTAACCCTCATCGTCCATCCGGGCCAGGTCTCCGGTGTGCATCCAGCCCTCGGCGTCGATGGCTTCGGCCGTCTTGTCCGGCTGGCCCCAGTATCCCTTCATGACGGCATAGCCCCGCGTGCACAGTTCGCCGATCTCCCCGCGCTCCAGCACTTCCCCTGTGGCGGGGTCCACCACCTGGCTCTCCAGCCGCGGCATGGTGCGCCCCACGGTCTGGGTGCGGTGCTCCAGGGTGTCCCCGTCGCGGGTCATGGTGGACACCGGCGAGGTCTCTGTCATGCCGTAGCAGATGGCCACATCCCGCATGTTCATCTCCGAGATGACCCGTTTCATCACCTCGATGGGGCACAGCGAACCGGCCATGACGCCGGTGCGCAGGGTGGACAGGTCATAGGAGGCGAAGTCCGGAAGCGCGAGCTCGGCAATGAACATCGTGGGCACACCATAGAGCGACGTCCCGCCGAAGTCCTGCACGGCC
Source organism: Arthrobacter sp. Soil_N43 (assembly GCF_057655195.1). NCBI lineage: Bacteria > Bacillati > Actinomycetota > Actinomycetes > Micrococcales > Micrococcaceae > Arthrobacter > Arthrobacter sp. Soil_N43. The sequence continues at coordinate 12,154 of NZ_JBDGML010000043.1, read as the reverse complement.
TCCAGTGCCGCGGCCGGCGTGAAGCTGCGTCCCGGGATGATGGTGGCGGCGCCATGGCTGAGTGCGTTGAGGTTCCCGATCACCATGCCGAAGCAGTGGTAGAACGGCACCGGGATCACCACGCGGTCATGCTCCGTGTAGCCCAGCAGCTCCCCAATGGAGAAGCCGTTGTTGAGGATGTTGTGGTGCGTCAGAGTGGCGCCCTTAGGGAAGCCTGTGGTGCCCGAGGTGTACTGCAGGTTGACGGGGTCGTGCGGGTCCAGTTCGGCCATGCGCGCCTTCAGTCCGGAATGCCCGACGTCGTCCGCCCGCTTGAGCAGTTCCGCGTACATCAGTTCCTGCTCACTTTGGGGGACGCCGGCGTCGAGCCCCTCCGATTCAAAGTCCGGCAGGAACACCAGTTCGCGCAGTTCCGGACATTCGCCGAGCGCCTGCCGTGCCATGCCCACGTAGTCGCTGTTCCGCTCCGCGGGCGCTGTGACCAGCATGCGCATGCCGCTCTGTTTGACGGCGAATACCAGCTCGTGGCTGCGGTAGGCGGGGTTCACATTGACGAGGATCGCCCCGATCTTGGCCGTCGCATACTGCAGAATGGTCCACTCGGCGCAGTTGGGGCTCCAGATTCCGATCCGTTCCCCCTTCGCGACGCCCAGCGCGAGAAGCGCGCGGGCGAGGCGGTCGACGTCGTCGTTCAGCTTGGTGTAGCTCCAGCGCCGGGCGTCCGCACCGGGCACTGCGGCTGCCTCGATCAGCGCGTCGTGGAAGGGGAACTGTGCCACGATCCGCTCGAAATTCTGGCCGATGGTTTCATCAAGCAGCGGGACGTCAGTGTCCCCGGCTGTGTAAGCGCGCATGATGGCACGCTACCAACTGGCCCGCGGCAAAAGAAGCGCAACAGTCGGGTGTTCGGCGTCAACAGGTCCGGGAGCGCCGGCGGTGGCCGGTATTGTGAAAGCCATGAGTGCACCCATCGACCTGCAGGCAACGTTCATCCCTAACGACGGCGAATTCTTCCGCGTGAAGCTCGCCCTGGAAATCGCCATTGACGAGGTAGTCAACGAGCCCGGATGCATCCGCTACGAGCTCACCGAAGCCACCGAAGAGAAGCTGGTCCTGACGGAACGCTGGGCCTCCCAGGAAGACCTCGACAAGCACTCCAAGGGCACCGCGCTGCAGGATCTGAACGAGTCCCTCAGCGCCCTGCTCGCCGAGCCCGTTAAGCTCGAACGCCTGTAGTCCGTACCAGCACAAAAAACGCGGGGTCACGCCGCGCCCGAAACCGAAGTTCCTGGGCGCGGGATGACCCCGCGTTTGTGCTTTTAGGGGCTTAGAAGTCCGGGATCTGTGATCCGTCCTGAGGGCCTGCGCTCTTGCCCGTGGCGTTGCCGGTGCTGGTGCTGGTGCCTGCGGCGGCGGCGGCCTCGGCCTGCGAGCGCGCCACGTGGGCGTGGACTTCCTCCATGTCGAGCGCCTTGACGGCGTCGATCACCTGTTCGAGCTGGGGGGCGTTCAGCGCGCCCGGCTGGGAGAAGACCAGCACCTTTTCGCGGAAGGCCATGAGCGTGGGGATCGACGTGATGCCGGCCTCCGCGGCCAGCTGCTGCTCAGCTTCCGTGTCCACCTTGGCGAAGACGACGTCGCTGTGCTTTTCGGAAACTGCGGAATATGTGGGTCCAAACTGCTTGCAGGGACCACACCATTCGGCCCAGAAATCAACGAGGACAATGTCGTTGTTCTCGACGGTGGATGCGAACTGTTCACCTGTAATGTCTACGGTAGCCATGTGTCCACGGTACGCGAGCCGGCTCCCGATGTCCCTTCCAGGCGCTCCTTGTTCGCTACCCGCGTCACCGGGAATACCGGCGCTCAGGCCCAGGCGTGCGGGGCTGGCCGGCGTGTCCCGGGCAGCGCATTGTTTTCCCGCCACTCGTGGATCCAGTCCGGAAGCTGCAGTTCCGCCGGAGGCGCACCGAATTCTGCCGTGATCTCCTCCTGGCTCACGGGCCGCCCCCTGCTCACCAGCCGGGTAGCGATGTAGGCCCGGGCGTAGATCTCACCGACCACCACCATCCGCTGCTCAAAGTAGATGGCTTTGGCATCCATTCCGATAATCCTGGTCTCGATCGTGTACCGCTGCCACAGCTGCAGCGAGCGGCGGAAGGTGATGGTCTCACCCGCAGCCACCGGACTCCAGCCCCGCCGGCGCATTTTGGCCCAAGTACCGCTGCGGACCATCAGATCGAAACGCCCGAGGTCCATCAGCGAGAAGTACATCCCGTTGTTCACATGCATAGCGATGTCGATATCGGTCGGAAGCACGCGAAGAGGAAGGGAAGACGCTTCCCAGATGCTGAGCGGCGGGCGCTTGGAGGAGGTAACCAGCAGCAGGAGTGTGCGCAAAAGCAGATGCATGACGTTTATGTTACCCGCTAGTAACAAGCGCGCCACCTCCCTATGTTCGCTGTGGTAGTGCGGCCTGCGGGATTCAAGTAGGAGTTGCAGGGAAAGACAGGTATTTCCTACCCGTGCGGCCGCGGAACCAGGCCTCCTACACTCAACACTGCTGGGCAGACGCGTTAGCGAGCGCGTCCCTCTCTCAATTAAATGGTCAAGCGTAACGCGAAGCGGTCCCGCCATTCGGCGCGGGCGCCTCCGTGTCTGCGCCTGGCCGCCCAGCAAGCGGCGGCAGATCCTGCCGGCCGCACGACGGTTCAGGGTCAGCCATGGATCAGCAGGTATCAGCCAGCCGGCACCGCGGAGCGGTCTATCTTTTTGGGCCGCAGCCGGGAACACTGCCCGCGGGATTCGACATCAGGGCACTCGTGCTCGCGGGGGTCATGCTGCTGAGTGCCGCGACACCCATGTGGTCCGCGGCGCCGGCCCACGACTCCGCCGCGGCGGCAAGCCAGCTGATATCGGCCCCCGCCAGGGACGACGCCATTCCGTGGTCCGGTTTGCCAGGATCCGTGACGGACATGGCCGCGGCAACACCGGCCTCAGAACCCACCTCCTCAGTACCCGCAGCAAAGGCACCACCCGCAAAGAAGCCGGCGTCCGCCACCGCAGCCGCGGCAGCCAAGGCGCCGGCTGCGAAGGCACGGTCCGCGCCCGCTGCACCCGCCCCGGCAGTCAAGGCTGCAGCTCCCGTCCCGGCCCCGGCAGTGAAGGCTGCAGCCCCCGCTCCGGCCCCGGCAGTTGCGGCACCCGCAGTGAAGGCTCCCGCCCCGGCACCCGCACCGGCACCCGCGCCCGCTGCGGCCCCCGCACCACAGCCTGCACCGCTCGTCCGAACCATTTACGTGGCCGGCGCGGGAGGCCAGGACATGGTGGACCGCTGCATCGGGCCTATCCACTTCACACCGACCGACGGCTACTCGCTCTTCATCACGGAACACGACTTCTGCGGCGGCTGGGCCCGTTTCTCCGGAATCCAGGTCGGCGAGCGTGTGGACCTCGCGGGCTACGGATCCTACACCGTGGCGGCCCGCAGCCAGGTACCCAATGGCGGCACAACGAACGATGTGGCCGCAGTATTCGGCGGATTCCCGCGGGCGGTCCTGCAAACCTGCATCCCCGGTACCACCCAAATGCTGGTCATAGCCTTGAACTAGCGGGGCGGCGGGCTTGCCGCTTGACAGGCTGCCGCGCCCTTACCCGTAAGATTTTGCGCATGACGCAGCAACGCTACCGGGACCTTGCCGAGTGGCCGCTGATGGGGACGGCTGTAGTGTTCCTCGCGGCCTACGCCTGGCAGGTCGTGGGCAAGGTTGAGGGCCGGGGCAACGAGTGGCTGGAGGCCGCCCTGTGGATCACCTGGGGCATCTTCGCCCTGGACTATGCGGTGAACCTGTGGCTTGCCGAGAACCGCGGCCGCTGGTTCTTCAGGAACCTTCATGAACTGCTGATCGTCGCCCTGCCGGTATTCCGGCCCCTGAGGCTGCTGCGGCTCGTGACCCTGCTGTCAGTGCTGCACCGGACAGTCGGCGAATCGTTGCGGGGACGGGTTGCCACCTACGTGGCCGGCTCCGCCACGCTTTTGGTCTTCGTGGGCGCGTTGGCGGTGCTCGACGCCGAGCAGTCCGCTCCCGACGCGAAGATCCTCACCTTCGGCGACGCAGTCTGGTGGGCGGTGACCACCATCACCACGGTCGGCTATGGGGACCTGTATCCCGTCACGTACCTGGGCCGGGCGGTGGCTGCCGCCCTCATGATGAGCGGCATTGCCGTGCTGGGCGTGGTGACGGCCTCCATCGCCTCCTGGCTCGTCCAGCGGGTCAGCGAAACCGCCGAGACCGCCGTCGAAACAGCCGAACAGCCTGTCCTGGCAGAAGTCAACGATCTCGCTGCCGAGGTGGCCGCCCTCCGCCGTGAGATTGCGCTGCTCAGGAGCGAACGGGCGTCCTAGAGCTGCCGCCGCCTCAGTGGACAGCGGAGGAGGCCGCGGCGCTGTCCTTTCGTCCGCGGTCAGCGCCGTCGGTTCGGTTAGCCGCCTGAGGTTTCCGTGGCTACCTCGGCGCGGGGTGTTTTCGCGTAGACCTCTTTGCTGACGTCATAGCCGTGCTGGTCGAGTTTGAGCGCTTCCTTGTTGACCTCCACCAGTTTTGCGTCGGTGAGCTTTTCGACCTTGACGAGGTCCAGGGTTTCCTGGTCGGCGCCGCCCACAGCGGTAACTTTCACCAGTCCCGTCCCTGCCGAATAGAACTTGCGCTGGTGCCCCACAGCGGGTTCCAGCGGATTGTGCTCGTCGATCACCAGCACGTCGTCGTAGCAACCCGTGGGTACGCAGACGCGCTGGTTCACCTGGAAAACGTCACCGCAGTCCAGGAAGTCCACCGAAGGCGCATGCGCCTGGACATATTCCGGCGTGTCAACGCGCGGCTCGCCTTGCATGGCAATGCCGGCCTGGCTCTCGGAGATCCCGTGAATGAACGTGTTGGGGGCGCCAATGAATTTATCGTTTTCGAACTCTTCCGGATACTCCCCGAAGAGCCAGACCGCTCCTGCCTTGTCCTGCGCGAAGAAGGCCAGCTCGGATTCGACCAGCGAGCCGTCAGCGTAGTCGCGGTCCCACATCACCTGTGTCTTGACCCCGTCTATGACCTTGGTCAGGCCCGTTACGGTATGTGTGACTACGCGCTCAGTGGTTCCGTCAGCGCTGACCACCTTGCCGCTCGTCGTGTACTGGGTGCCCGGCGTCAGGGAAAACCACTTGTTGTCTATGACCGGAGTGTCCGGGAAGGCGGCGCTGTCGAAGTTGATGGCAGAACCGGGACCGCACAGCTCTGTGGCGTCCGGCGACTCTGAGGGGGACTCCGACGCTGTGGTGGTCCCAGCCGGCGTCGTCGTAGTCCCCGTGGGCGATTCCGAAGTTGTGCTTGTTGTGGCCGGCGTTTGTCCGGCATTGGGCGCTGCACACGACGCCACAGTGGCGGTCGCCACAAGCAGCGTGAAAACAGAGCCCAAAGCTGATAGTCGTCTACGTGATTGACGCATCACTGTTGCCTTTCGCGGTTGGAATTAACTGCGTTCAGCAACTGCCGTCGGCCCGCCGTCTTTCTGCAGCTCACCGGATGGCAGCGCTGTCGGAACCGCGCCCTGGCGGGACAATCCTGATGCCCCGCTGCAGCGCGAAAACAGAGTCTCTCGGGAGATTCACCGAGGAAACGACCAGAAGGGTGCGTTCAGCCTCCTCAACCTGAGACCTTGTTGTTTCCGAACAGGCTTAGCAAGAATCATGACCCTAATTTGCCTGTTTGGAAAGAGCATTGAATGCAGCAATTGAAGGGGCGGAGGACAGATCTGCCGAACTCGGTGGGTGCCGTGAATTTGTGGAAAAGAATTCCGCGCTAAAAGCAGCGTGATGCAACGTTCAATCACGCCCATAAAAGCGAATAAACCGCATTTCTGCGGTTTATCCTTTTAGCTGCATCCGGATCTCCCCGGTTATCTCAGCGTGCGAAGGATGGAACGGAGCGTGGCCGCGGCCTTGGCGGCCGCCGCCCGCGGATCCGCTGCACCGACAGTGACCTGACCCACGGCCTCTGCGATCGGCAGTTCAGCCATCGCGGCACCGGCAAGATCGCCGCGTCCCTGCAGGATGCCCCAGTGGTCGAGGTCCTTCACGCCCTGCAGCAGGACGCCGAGAACGTCGGGAGAGTAGAACTTGTCCAGCGGCTCCTTCTCGCCCATGCCCATAGGCATCGCCTTCCAGCCATCGGTGTACTCAGTGGGCTTTGCAGCGGTGCCGGCCCGCACCGGAAGGCGTTCATCGGGGGCGACGGACAGCCAGTCCGCGTAGCCGGCGCTCACCAGATACTCCACGAATTTCCGGGCCTGGTCCGTGTCGGAGTCGCTCGTGACGGTCCACGAGGTGATCTCCCCAAAGTGCGCTGGCCGCGTGCCGCCGCTTCCCAGGATGCCCGCCACTACACCGGTGTTCCTGACGAGGAACCCGGGGTCCAGCTTGCATTCGGGGCAGCTGGGCCGGGTATCGCTGCGCAGTCCCGCCAATTCATCCAGCATGAACGTGGGCCAGACGGCCATCGCGGCCTTGCCTGCGAAGTAGGCGGCGCGTACGGTGCCGATGTCCTGGATCCCGGGCACGGAGTAGTTCTTCAGCATGTCGCTGTAGAAACGAAGCGCGCCGACGCACTGGGGGCTGTCGAAGGTGATGGCGCCCTTGGCGCTGACGAGTTCACATCCGTTGCCCTGCGCAATGTGCTCGAAGGACTGCTGCGTGAAGGGCTCCCCGGCCTTGTTGGCCGCCACGAATCCGGCCAGCTGCGGCGTGTGCAGCTTTTGGGCGGCCGCCTTAATGTCGGCGTAGGTATCGGGAACCGCCAGACCCGCTTTCGCGAACAGGTCCTTGCGGTAATACAGGACCTGCTGCCAGGAGGCCGCGGGCACGGCCAGCTGGCTGCGGCCGTCGCGGGTCAGCTCCAGCGCACGCCGGGACCACGTCCCTTCGCCAAGGTTTTTGACCACCTCGGCGTTGGCTGCGGCGTGGACGTGCTTGCCGGCGGCGAGGGTGCGCACGTTCCCCAGCGAAACCGCGCCAATGACGTCAGGCAGATTGCCGGCAGCCGCCGAGGACGTGAGCGTCTGGTTGAACTCGTGCTCGGGAACGCTCACGAGTTCCGCCTTCAGGCCGGTGGCGGCGGTGAAGTCGGCGGAGATCGACTGCATCCTGGCAACACGGTCCGGCAAGGTGTCCGTGATCCAGACAGTGATGTCGTGGGTATCCGGCACATTGGACGGGGACACAGGTCCGGCGTTTGTGCAGCCCGCAAGAAGGGTTGCAGCCAGCCCCGCTACGGCGAGGCAGCTGACCTTGGCGCGGCCTCTGGTTCTGTTCACCTCGGTTGTCCTGCCTCGGATGTACCCGCTGGGGGCTGAAACCGCCGGCTGCGACCTAAATCGCCATCCGGGATTTAACTTTAAGATTATCGCCGTGCAATCCGGATGTCAGCAGCACTCCCGTGCATTAGCCGCGGCGCTCTGGGATAAAAACGAAAAAACCCCGCCCAACCGGTGTTTCCACTGGTCAGACGGGGTTTCCCGTGGGTGGCAGATGAGGGATTCGAACCCCCGTAGGCGTTGCCAGCTGATTTACAGTCAGCCCCCTTTGGCCGCTCGGGTAATCTGCCGAACTTCAAAGAAGTTACCCGGGTCATTGTTTCCAGCAACCGCGGGCAAGACAACTTTACAGAACTTCTGCCGAAGAATCGAATCGAGCCGGAAACGGCTCAAAAACCGCGGAATATCAGGCTTCCCCGTGGATGCGGTCCGCCAGTTTCGCCTCGAAGCGAAGTGCCTGCTCCTCCGTGATCTGGTTCAGCTGCACCGCGCGCTGGAGGTCAGCGTGGACACCGTCCAGCCTCGACGAGGCGTCCGGCGCCGGGCTCAGGATGATCGATGCGGCCAGAGCCGCGGCAGTCACCGAGGTGGCGGCGGTGGCTATCATTCCTGCGGCCGTTGCCGTGGAGCGGCTGACATAGCGGACTGCCTGGTGGGTCATTGCGTTCCTTCCGGGGGTCTTCCAACTCCTACAACTGTCCGCAGCCAGACTCCGTTCCCGCTGTGCCTCAGCTAGGAGTGAACTGTGAAAGTGGATTCACCGTCACAACCGGCCCATCCGTACTACGCTGGAATGCAGATATCCACGCCCCGTCCGGGCGAAGCAACCACGAGCAAAAGGAGAGTCATGGCAGGCGAGTCCACATTCGACGTCGTAAGCAAAGTAGACAAGCAGGAAGTGGCGAACGCACTGCACCAGTCCCAAAAGGAAATCGGCCAGCGCTATGATTTCAAGGGCGTCGGCGCCGAGATCGACTTCAGCGGGGAAAAGATCCTGCTGAAGGCCAACTCCGAGGACCGGGTTCTGGCAGTGCTGGACGTCTTCCAGTCCAAGCTCATCAAGCGCGGGATCTCCCTGAAGTCTTTGGACCAGGGCGAACCCTACCCTTCGGGCAAGGAATTCCGCCTGGAATGCACCATCAAGGAGGGCATCGCGCAGGATCTCGCCAAGAAGATCAACAAGCTGATCCGCGACGAAGCCCCCAAGTCCGTCAAATCCCAGATCCAGGGCGACGAACTCCGCGTGACCTCCAAGTCCCGCGACGACCTGCAGGCCACCATGGCTCTGCTGAAGGACTTTGACGAGGCCGACCTCCAGTTCGTCAACTTCCGCAGCTAGGTTTCACGACACGTATTGGACTGGCGGCACCCCTGGTCGGGTGCCGCCAGTCCATTTGCGCGTCCCGAGCCGAACGATAGGACACCCGTGAATTACTCTGTGACGCCCGAGCCATGGAATACCGAGGACGGCGCCCGGCTGCGCGGCATGCAGCGCGCCGAGCTGGACGCGAGGTACGGCTCCGATGACCACGAACCCGGTTCAGCTCCCACCGCCGAGGACATCACCTTCTTCGTCGTTGCCCGCGACATGCAGGGCACGGCAGTGGCCTGTGGCGCGCTGCGGCGGCTCGACGTTGACTCTGCGGAAATCAAACGGATGTTTGTGCTGCCCAGCCACCGCGGGACCGGGGTGGCCCCCGCCGTGCTCCGCAGCCTCGAGGCCGAGGCCGTCCGGCTGGGCCTGAGCGTCCTCAAGCTGGAAACCGGAACCGCCCAGCCGGACGCCATCCGGTTCTATGAGCGCGAAGGCTACACGCTCATCGACAACTTCGGACCCTACGCCGGCGAACCGCTATCCGTCTGCTACGCCCGCCCGCTCTAGCGGGTGGGGCGCAACGTGCAGGGAGTACGACGGCGGTCCTCAGGTGAGCGGCCGGCCCGCCATCCGCTCCAGCCGGGCAATGCGGTCCTGCATGGGCGGGTGGGTGGCGAACAGCTTGGTCATCGCCCCGCCCCGGAACGGATTGGCGATCATCAGGTGCGAGGCGTTGACCAACCGCTGGTCCTGCGGCAGCGGCGCCGCCTGGACGCCCTGGTGGATCTTGCGGAGGGCCGAGGCGAGCGCCAGCGGATCTCCCGTGAGCTGGGAACCGTCCTCATCGGCGTCGTACTCCCTGGTGCGGGAAATGGCCACCTGGATCAGGGACGCCGCGAACGGGGCCAGCAGGGCCATGGCGATGAGGGCCAGCGGATTCGAGTTCCGCCGGTCGCCGCCGCCGAAGAACAGCAGCATCTGCCCCACCGAGGTGATCACTCCGGCCACGGCCGCAGCCACGGACGAGGTCAGGATGTCGCGGTTGTACACGTGCATGAGCTCATGGCCGAGGACTCCGCGGAGCTCGCGGGGGCTCAGGAGCTGCAGGATCCCCTCGGTGCAGCACACGGCAGCGTTCTGCGGATTCCGGCCGGTCGCGAACGCGTTCGGCGCCATAGTGGGCGAAACGAAAATCCGCGGCATGGGCTGGTTGGCGCGCACGGACAGCTCCCTGACCATCTGGTACAGCTGAGGGGCCTGTGCCTCGGACACCGGATACGCCTGCATGGACCGCAGCGCGATCTTGTCACTGTTCCAGTACCCGTAGGCGGTGGTGCCCACACCGATCAGCGCCATGATCACAATGGGTGCCGTGCTCCGGGTGTTGGCTGCGATCAGCGCTCCCAGTCCCAGCAGCACCGCCCACAGCACGCCGAAAAGCGCCGCGGTCTTCAGGCCGTTGTAATGTTTATGCACTTTTCCCTCCACAGCTCGGAACTCCCAGCTCAGAACTCCAGCAGCGCCGCTACGGAACAGGATTCCGCGCGTCGTACTTCAGGAAGCCGGATTGCCACCGCGCGACCGTCCAGGCGACTCCGATGCACACGACGCCGCCGAGCAGCAGGACCCAGCCTTCACTTAGAATTTTAGTGCCGGCGCCGGCCAGCATGTCCCCGATCCTCGGCCCGCCCGCGACCACCACGATGAACACGCCCTGGAGGCGGCCGCGCAGGTGGTCCGGCGTCGCCGCCTGCAGGATAGTGGTGCGGAAAACCGCACTCACGGAGTCGGAGATCCCGGCCAGCGCGCAGCACAGGACGGCGGGCAGCAGCCACAGCGTCACTCCCCCGGAGCCGGACCGGCCGGCCAACACCACCACGAGCCCGAACCCGGCAATCGACGCGCCCCACCCCATGACGGACCAGACCACCGCGGTGCCCTGCATCCGCACGGAGCCCAGCGGGCCCGAAAAGAGGCCGGCCAGGAATGCACCGACGGCCGTGGATGCCAGCAGGATGCCAACCGTGGTTTCCCCGCCGCCGATCATGACGGCGCCGACGGCGGGCAGCAGCGCCCGCGGCTGCGCCAGGATCATCGCGACGAGGTCGATGATGAAGGTCATGCGCACGTTGGGCCGCGTTCCCAGGAACCGGAAGCCCTCCACCACAGACCGCAGGCCCGCCCTGCCCGCCTCTTTGCCGGGCGGCATCGGCGGAAGCCGCAGCAGCGCCCAGAACGCGAAGGCGAAGCTCAGCAGATCCAGCGTGTAGGTCCAGCCGAATCCCACGGAGGCCACCAGCACCCCGGCCAGGAGCGGGCCCGCCGTCATGGCCAGGCCGAAGGTGACCATGCTGAGCGCGTTGGCGGCCGGCAGGAGTTCCTGCCGGACCAGGGCGGGAATGATGGCGCTGCGGGCCGGCTGGTTGATGGCCTGCGCCCCGCTTTGCACGGCCACCAGCACGTAGAGCAGCCACACGTTGCCCACCTGAAGCCACGCTTGGAGTGCCAGCCCGCCCACGGCGGCCCACATCACGGAGGACGAAAGGAGCGCCACCGTGCGGCGGTCGTGGGAATCGGCGATGGAGCCGCCCAGCAGTCCGCCCAACACCAGCGGCACCAGGGCAAAGATGCTGAGCAGCCCGACATAGAGACTGTCCTGGGTCAGCCGGTACACCTCCAGGCTGACGGCCACCAGCGTCAGCTGGGATCCCACATTGGAGACAGCAGAGCCCAGCCACAGCCGCCGAAAGTCCGGGCTTTCGCGCAGCGGAGTGATGTCGGCCAGTAATTTCCCCACCCGGCAACTCTAGCCGCGGACGGAACTTAGCCATGCCTTATTGTGATCTACTCAAAATAAGTGGTTCAATGGTGTCATGACCGAGCACCCGGAAAGCCACGAAGCATGGGCCGCGGCCCTGCGCGCCCACGGCCGCCGGGTGACCAAGCAGCGGCTGGCGGTGCTGTCCGCCGTCGAACACCACCCGCACTCCCCGGCGGAGAACATCCTGGCGGCCGCCCGCGAGGAGCTGCCGGAACTGACGGCGCAGTCCGTCTACGTGGTGCTGGGCGACCTGACCGACCTGCACATGCTGCGCCGCTTTGAGCCTCCGCACTCGCCCGCCCTGTACGAGACCCGCGTGGGTGACAACCACCACCACGCGATCTGCATCAGCTGCGGCCGGGTGGAGGACGTCGACTGCGCCGTCGGCCATGCCCCGTGCCTGACCCCGCACTGGAACGAGGATTCCCATCCCATGACCATCCAGATCGCGGACGTCATGTACCAGGGGATCTGCGGGGACTGCCAGCGGGCCCAAAAACTTCCTTCGTAACTGACAAGTAATCAACAAATTAGGAGAAAGATGACTTCGAACATCTCTGCGCCTGCCGTGTCCACGACACAGTCCGGCGCTCCTGTCACGTCCGATGCCCATTCCAAGGCTGTCGGCGCCGACGGCGCGATCATCCTCACGGACCACTACC